>NZ_JBANBA010000084.1:0-43014 GCF_059803475.1 Bradyrhizobium sp. UFLA05-89
TCCAACTGCTCACAGTCGTATCTCCAACTCCGCTGCTTTCCTCGGAAAGAAGCCGTTACGTTCGAGCCAATATACCCCGCAACATCCGCGAGAAAAACCCAGGTGGCTGCTCGTCGGATTCTCTCTCTGATCGGCCGAATGATCGATCATAGGCAGCGTTCACGACGGGCAATCTCTTGGGCGGCGCGCTGTTCTACCGGACGAGTCGGCGAGGTCGACGATGGGCAGGATCGTCTCGGCGACCTGGCTGAATTGCACCCTTTTGCGGCCCGCCAGGCGAGCTAACTACGGGCCGAGGTGGGCCACCGGCGCCTGCTCCCGGATCAATGCTGTCCGAGCCCCCTCCCATGCCACCGGCGCCTTGGGCATGTGCAAAGCCTATGGCAGCGACGATCGCTGCGCCAAGCGCGCCAATCACCGCTCCCGTTCGAATGGTCGAACCGCAACTCACGCTGAAGACTTCAATGCCGCTCCCCCTCGAGAAAGCCGGCTCGGTCGAGCCAATATAGGCCGCAACACCAGCAAAGAAAAACCCCGGCGGTTTCCCGCCGGGGTTCTCTGATCGGTCGAAAGATCGATCTTAGAAGTTGCGCTGAGCGCGGAGGAGCAGGGAGACCGAGTCCTGGTCCTTCATCTCATACAGAGCTGCCGGCTTGGCAGCCGCAGGAACGCCCGGGCTCGCGATGACGCCAGAGTACTTCTGGTCCAGACGCGACCAGTTGACGTCCGCCGTGAAGGCCAGGTTCTTGACCGGGGTCCACACGGTGTTGACACCGATCACTGCGAAGTTGAAGTCCGGGTTGCAGTTGCCGGTCAAGCCGAGGAGCCCAACCATGTTGGCACAGATCGCGGTCTTGCCACCGCCACCGTATTGCACTGCGCCGTAACCGCCGTAGATGGCGCTGGCCCAGTTCGGGTTCCAGTTGTGGGTGTAGCCACCACGGAAGCCCCAAGTCTTGACGGTCTCGATACCTGAGCCGTTGACGAAGACGCCATCAGCAATGCCGGCGATCCCGAGGCCCTGGTAGGCGCCAATGCCGCTGCCGCTGTACATAAAGAACGTCTGCGGGAACAGGCTCTGGAAGTTGTAGCGAGACGCGCCATCCGTGTAGACGGCCTGCAAGTTGATGGAGTCGCCAGGTCCGGTCGGGATGTTCTTGATCGACAACGAACCCTGAACTGCCCAGCCCCACTTGTCGTCGGGGTGACCGGTCGGCTCAGTCAGGCCGTAGTAGGCGGCATGGAGGTTATGTCCAACAACCGACAACTGGGCCAGACCCCAAGCCTGGTCGACGCGGATCGCACCGACGAGGTCGGGAACACGCGTTCCACCCCAATCGTTGTTGCCGTAGATACCCTGAACCATGTTGGCTGCAGTCGCACCCGACAGGTTCCAGAGGTTCGACTCGCCACCTGCCGAAGTCGTTTCATCCTGCAACGCCACCGAAGCGGTGATGCCCTGACCGAAATCAGCCGTGTAAGCGACCTGGTTCACGCCGGTGACGTGGTTGGAGCCGCCCGGAATGGTATCGGGACCGCCAGCCGGATAGCTCTGCCACGGTGCGTCGAAGATCGAGACCGTGCGGCCGAAGGTGAAGCCAGCGAACTGGATGAACGCGTGGTAGAGACCGAGCGAGGCGCTGCCGGTTGAGAACGTCGACGGGTTGCTGCCGGTGACCGAGGTCGTATCCCAGGTGAAGACCATATCAGCGTAGGTGCGAACCACGCCGTACTCGGTGGCCGTACGCGTATCGACCGTGAAGTCCATACGGGCGCGGCTGCCCCAGTAGTTGGTCAGACGGTTGTTCGAACCCTGGTTCGCGCCTTGACGGAAGCCGTAGTCGCCACCGAGGGCCCAGGCATCGGCGCGCAGATAGCCGCCGAACTTGATGCAGGTGTCAGTGCCCGGCATGTAGTAGAATCCGGCACCGTACAGGGAGCAGATCTTCACGTATTCGACCGCTTTGGCCTTCACGGGGAGATCGGCTGCCTGTGCTCCGCCCACGGCGATCAGACCCGCCGCTGAGCCGAGCAAAAGGCTCTTAACCAACTTCATGTTAAACCTCCAAGTTGCTCTTCAGGGAAGGTCACTGACCGGATGGCCAATTTCCCATTCCCGTTTCAAATCACCGCCTAGCCGCTTCGCGCCTTCGGACACACCCGCATGAACGCGAGGGACTTAAGCGAACCACCTAAAACGGGACGACCTCGGGATGCCCCCCTCCGTCGCCCGGTCACAATTACCGAACGTCCTTGCACACACAACAAAAGAACGCTCCAGACCGGCCCTACGAAGCGCGTTTTCCAACGGGTGTTGCACAAATAACACGTGGATGTGATCGCGGCGCGTTTGTAAGTATTTGTTTTCCATGCCGTTTTTGAAACGGTTCCAAATGCCACCAAATTCTTCGCCGTGAAGCGGCGGCCGTGCCAGCTCTCCGTGACGCCCTTGCGACGCACGCGAATCGAAGAATCGGCAACCGACTCGGAATGGATGCTGGATGGTCTCGTCGCCGCGCCGTTCGACCGTTGGGCGCACCAGGCCAAGCCAAAGACAAAGTGCGATTTCGCGGGGGACGAGCTGCCGCCGCGGCCGGACTAACCTTGGACTTATATTGTGCGGGGGATTTGTAACGGAGGCTGGACGTCACGACTGGCGGAGACGGAGGGATTCGAACCCTCGATAGGCCTTTACAAGCCTATAACGGTTTAGCAAACCGCCGCCTTCAGCCACTCGGCCACGTCTCCGGCTTCGCCGGGTATGCCCGACCCGGCGGCGAGCCGCAAGCGGCAGAATTGAGGCTGGCGGGTTTCTTTGCACATGAAAGCTTTTGCAGCGAGGAAAGCCAAGCACAGGTTGGCACTGGCTGACGTCCGGAGCGCCGGCCGTCGTCACGCCCGCACATCGGGCAGCCATCGCGTCAGTTGGTCGCGCGTGGAGACTCGGCACGAGCGCTGTTTCGTGCCTTGCAGCACGAGCCGCGTTGTTCTCTCGAGTAAAGGCGACTAGTCTTTTTGCACCAGTTCGCCAAAGCACAGACCCGCCATCGGGGTCCGGAAACCCAATCACATGTCGCAGCAAAGCCGCAACAAGGGAGCTTCGGCCCCCTCCTCACTCCATCCGTCGGCTATTCTGGACCAGGCGATTGCGGCCCACCGTTCGGGCAAACTGTCGGATGCGGAACGCGGCTACACGACCATCCTGAAGGGAAGCAGAACACATCCCGTCGCGCTGCATATGCTGGGGCTGTTGCAGGCCCACCGCGGCAATTTCGCGGACGCCGAGCCATTGCTCAAGAAGGCTGCCCGCGTCGACCCCGGCAATCCCGACGTTCTTTTCAACTATGCCAACGTGCTGCGTGCATTGGACAAGACAGACGATGCGCTCGCCTGGCTTGCGAAGGTGATTGCCCTGTCGCCGGACTTCGCCGATGCGCATCTCAATCGCGGAGCGATCCTGCTTGCACGGAAGGAGCTTCACGGCGCGATCGCGGAGCTTGATCGTGCCATTGCGATCGCGCCATCGAGCGCAGCGTTCTTGAACCGAGGCAGTGCATTCCAGCAGCTCGGTCAGCTCGACGAAGCACACGACAGCTACCAAAGGGCCGTCGAGCTCACACCGTCGAATCCACAGTACCATTTCGTCTTGTCTGAGGTCCTTACCCAAATGGGCCGACACGACGAAGCGATCGAGGCGCTCGAAAGAACGGTCTCACTGAACAAGGCCTTCCCGTTCGCGCTGAGCAAGCTCGTTGATTCCAGGCAGAAGCGCGCCGACTGGCGCAGTTTCGAACGTGAGCGGGCCGCCCTGGACGAGGCCGCAGAATCCGGCGTGGCGATCGATCCCCTCACCTTCATTCTCGCCTCGTCGTCTCCCGCACACCAATTGACCTGTGCGAAGACATATGTCGCCAATGTCGCCCCGGAGCGAGGTGCCGCGAGACCCAGAACGCCGTCACCGGCTTCCCGGCTGCGGGTCGCGTACGTGTCTGCCGATTTTCACAATCATGCCACCGCGCATTTGATGGCCGGAGTTTTCGAGGAGCACGACCGCGAGCGCTTCGACATAAGCGCCATCTCCTACGGACCGGATGACCGCAGCAAGATGCGCGACCGCGTGAAGGCAGCATTCGAGCGCTTCGAAGACGTCAGGCACCTTGCCGACGAGGACGTGGTCAAGCTGATACGCCAGCTCGACATCGAGGTCCTCGTCGATCTCGGAGGCTTCACCGCCCTTGCGCGGCCGAAAATCCTTGCGCACCGGCCGGCTCCCATCCAGGTCAACTATCTCGGCTTTCCCGGCACGATGGGCGCGCCGTACATCGACTACATCATGGCCGACCGGATCGTCATCCCCGAAGCAGAGCAGAAGTATTACGCCGAAAAGGTGATTTATCTCCCCAACAGCTATCAGGCGACCGACGCAAGGCGACCGCCCCTGTCAAATGCACCGGCCCGAAGCGAGGTCGGGCTGCCGGACGATGCATTCGTCTACTGCGCGTTCAACAAAACATTAAAGATCACGCCCCGGCTGTTCGATGTCTGGATGAGGCTGCTTACCAAGACCGCCGGCAGCGTCCTTTGGCTGTTTGATGGGGGCCCGATCGCCAGTGAGAACCTGAGGCGTGAAGCCGTTGCGCGCGGCATCGCCGCCGAGAGAATCGTGTTTGCCCGACCCATCGCTATCGACGAACACCTGGCGCGCCACCAGCTTGCCGATCTGTTCCTGGACACGTTGCCCTACAACGCCCATACCACGGCCAGCGACGCCCTGTGGGCTGGCTTGCCGGTCCTGACATGCCTCGGCACCGCCTTTGCGGGACGTGTTGCAGCCAGTCTCCTGAATGCTGTCGGCCTTCCTGAACTGGTGACGCGATCGCTGGACGAATATGAGGCTTTGGCGCTTCGGATCGCGCACGACTCCGAACTTCGAACCGCCCTCAAGAGCAAGCTGGCGACGCATCGGTCCACCTGGCCTCTCTTCGATACTGTCGGCATGGCGCGAGACGTCGAAAAGGCCCTCACCGAAATGTGGCGCCGGCATTGCGCCGGCGAAGCGCCGGCCTCGTTTGCCGTCTGATCTCATCACGAGGTCGGCCTAAGGTCACCTTGGCGCGATCGCATCGATCGGTCAAAGTTCGGTTCCCTGCGGCGGAGTGAACCGGTCAGTGCGCGGTGGCCCAGGCCCTCGCCTCGCGCTGCGCGGCTGCGATCTCGGCATCCGACATCTGCCCGGCGACTTCCTGGCGAAGCGCGATCGCGTCCCTACGGCCCTTCAACGCCGCGAGGTTGAACCATTTATGCGCAGCGATGAGATCGACGAGGCCGGAGCGGCCGCTCGCCCAATACATGCCCCGCTCGAACAGCACGTCCGACAACGCAGTCGCGTCGATCGGCGTCGCGGTCTCCAGATCGAAAGTCCCCTGAAACATGTCGCATCCCCTTTATTGTTGTGCCGCCTCGTTCCCCCGAGCGCGGCTCCCGTCCAAACTGTTCAACTCGTCCCCATGCCGCTCTTGCCGGCTTGTTGAGGCGATCTTGGCGAGCAAATTTGAATGGCAGTTTAAGTATCGCGATGAAGGGGACGTAAACGCGAGGTCACGCGGCGCGGCTGCGAAAATGCAAGAAGTCAGGGATTCTCAAGCACTTCTGCGATCCGTCAGATTTTGTTTACCGTTCGGATCTTCGGACGATGATAACCATCGCGCGTGGTGAGAGGCGCACGATCGCAGCCACCTCCTGAGCCGTCATTTCCCGCGACGGCGGGGAATCCAGTACGCTGCGACTTCTCCGTATGCGTCACTGCCTCTGGAATACTGGATCGCCCGGTCGAAGCCGGGCGATGACGCCGGAGTGTGGGCGCGCAGTCGGACCACAGGGGGCGCAAGCCTGTTCGGCTGCGTGTCACGCCTTGGACCTGAAACTTTGGAAAATGAAAACGCCGGCGAGGATCCCGGCTACTCGAACGAGGGCGTCGGCGAACACGTCAGGACCAGATTTCATTTTGGCCGCGAGGCTACTCATGAAATTGCGGGGCCGATAAAGGCGAACCGCACCGAACGAAGAAAACTGGTTTCTTCTGCCGGACCAGACCTTGACGAGCAAGCTCGGCAAGGAAGGACGATCCGACCGTTGACCTGATGTCTCGCCGACACCCTCTATCGCCGATCAGAGCCCGGTTGACTGAGACCTGCCCTGCCTGAGGCAAACCAGATCGCAGAAGGCGCTGATGACGTGCCGGCCGTCAGAGAGGCCGGCGACTTCAGAAGCGAAGTTACTTCTTCTTCTTCGCGACCTTGCGGGTCTTCTTCGCAGTCTTCTTCACTGCGCTCTTCGCCTTCTTCGCCTTCTTCGCTTTCTTGGCCATGTTGCCCTCCGATGTGTGAGATGGCTTTAATCGCTGCGTGCATTCGGGGATCGAATGCACTGCATCCCGAATACACCAACACGGCGAAAAAAACATCTTCTCGCTTAAGGAAGTGTTGACGGAGCAAAGCGCGCAAGTACTCCGCGCTTCGCGCACGCGCTCGACGAGTCGTTCGATCGTCTATGCGGAAAGTGCCTGCCGCATCAGCGCCGGCGAAAGCATCGATTGCAAGAAAACCCTATGCTGCAAGCCCATTCCGCATTCGCACATTGCGCGCGATCGACGTTCCGTCGCGCGTTGCGTCTCGCTCGAAGGCGCACGAAGTGCGTTTCGCGGACTCTGAGTCGTGAATTTTGGCAATGAAAATATTTTCATGCTTAACGGCGCGACCGCTCGCCGGAGCGTGCTCGCAGCCGCCGTTTTGCACGAATCGAAGATGGCGATTCGGTTGGACGTGGACGGTGCGATCGAGGCGACGTCGGTGTCGCCGCATGCGCGCGACGGATGCGCGAAGGCAGGATCGCGGTGACGGCACGCGCCGTCACCGCATCGCGTCAGATGCCGAGCTTGGACTTGAGCAGGTCGTTGACGCTCTGCGGGTTGGCCTTGCCGCCAGACGACTTCATCACCTGGCCGACGAACCAGCCAAGCGCCTGCGGCTTATCCTTGACCTGCGCGACCTTGTCGGGATTGGCCGCGATGATGTCGTCGACCACCTTCTCGATCGCCGAGAGATCGGTGACCTGCTTCATGCCGCGGCTTTCGACGAGCGCGCGCGGATCGCCGCCCTCCTGCCAGACGATCTCGAACAGATCCTTGGCGATCTTGCCGCTGATCGTACCCTCGCCGATCAGGTCGATGATCGCGGCAAGCTGCTCGGCGGCGACGGGAGAGCCCGAAATAGCCCGGCCTTCCTTGTTGAGACGGCCGAACAGCTCGTTGATCACCCAGTTCGCCGCCATCTTGCCGTCGCGCGCGCGATTGCCGAGCCTGTCCAGCACGGTCTCGTAGAAGTCAGCGCTTTCGCGCTCGGCGACGAGCACGCTCGCATCATAGGCTGACAGACCCAAGTCGGCGACGAAGCGCGTCTTCTTCTGATCCGGCAGTTCGGGCAACTCCGCCTTCAGCGCATCGACAAACTCTTGCGAGAACTCCAGCGGCAAGAGATCGGGATCGGGGAAGTAGCGGTAATCGTGCGCCTCTTCCTTCGACCGCATCGAGCGCGTCTCGCCCTTGTTGGGGTCGTAGAGCCGTGTCTCCTGGTCGATCTCGCCGCCATCTTCAAGGATCTCGATCTGGCGCCGCGCCTCGTACTCGATCGCCTGTCCAATGAAGTTGATCGAGTTCATGTTCTTGATCTCGCAGCGGGTGCCGAGCGGCCCGCCGGGACGACGCACCGAGACGTTGACGTCGGCGCGCAGGTTTCCCTTCTCCATGTCGCCGTCGCAGGTGCCGAGATAGCGCACGATCGAGCGCAGCTTGGTCACATAGGCCTTGGCCTGCTCGGCGTCGCGGATGTCCGGTTTTGAGACGATCTCCATCAAAGCGACGCCACAGCGGTTGAGATCGACAAAGGACAGCGACGGCGACTGGTCGTGCAGCAACTTGCCGGCATCCTGCTCCAGATGCAGCCGCTCGATGCCGACGTTGACGCTGCGGCCGCCGTCGAGCTCGACAAGCACCTCCCCCTCACCCACCACCGGCGACTTGTACTGGCTGATCTGATAGCCCTGCGGCAGGTCGGGATAGAAATAGTTTTTCCGATCGAACACCGAGCGAAGATTGATCTTCGCGTTCAGCCCGAGCCCGGTCCGGACAGCCTGTCTGACGCATTCCTCGTTGATGACCGGCAGCATGCCGGGCATCGCCGCGTCGACCAGCGACACGTGGGTGTTCGGCTCACCGCCGAATGCGGTGGACGCGCCCGAGAACAGTTTTGAGTTCGACGTCACCTGGGCGTGGATCTCCATGCCGATGACCATCTCCCAGTCGCCGGTGGCGCCCTTGAGAAGCTTGTGCGTGGCCGTGCTCATGTCGTGCTCCCGAGCAGGGCGGCAGCGATGCGCTCCCACTCCGTCTGTAATGAATCCTTCGCGGCCGGTTGGCCCGCCTGGCGATACCAGTAGCCGGCATTGCCGAGATCGCCTTCAACACGATGCAAATAGGCATGCACCCAGGCGGCGTCGCGGCTGTCCTCGTCCTGGACGATCTTGTGCGCCTTGTCCCAGTCGCCCTTCGCGGCCCACCAGAGCCCTGCGAGCGGCGCGCTGAGGTTCGGCGCAGGCGCGGCGCAGTCGAGGCTGGCGATATACGCCGCCATGTTCACCACCACCTCGTCGGCGTGAAGTGGCCGGCCGCTTGCTCGATCACCTCGCCGAGCGAGAACAGCGTCTCCTCGTCGAAGGGCCGGCCGATCAGTTGGAGGCCGAGCGGCAGGCCTTGCGCGTCCTTGCCGGCGGGCACGGCGATGCCCGGCAGGCCGGCCATGTTCACGGTCACCGTGAAGATGTCGTTGAGATACATCTCGACCGGATCGGCGCCGCCCTTCTCGCCAATGCCGAAGGCGGCGGACGGTGTCGCCGGCGTGAGGATCGCATCGACACCCTTGGCGAAGCAATCCTCGAAATCCTTCTTGATCAGCGTACGCACTTTTTGCGCGCGCAGGTAATAGGCGTCGTAGTAGCCGGCGGAGAGCACGTAGGTGCCGATCATGACGCGGCGCTTCACCTCGGCGCCAAAGCCTTCGGCGCGGGTGTTTTCATACGTCTCGATGATGTTGCGTCCCTGCTCGCGCAGGCCGTAGCGCACGCCGTCGTAGCGCGCGAGGTTGGACGAGGCTTCCGCCGGCGCCACGATGTAATAGGCCGGCAGTGCGTATTTGGTGTGCGGCAGCGACACCTCGACGAGCTCGGCGCCGGCCGCTTTCAGCCAGGCCGCGCCTGCTTCCCAAAGCTTTTCGATCTCGGCCGGCATACCGTCGAGCCGATATTCCCTGGGTATGCCGATCTTCATGCCCTTCACGGACCTGCCGATCGCGGCCTCATAGTCCGGCACGGCGATGTCGACGGACGTCGTGTCCTTCGGGTCGTGGCCGGCCATTGAACGCAGCAGCATCGCGCAATCGCGTACGCTGCGCGCGATCGGACCTGCCTGATCGAGCGAGGAGGCAAAGGCGACGATGCCCCAGCGCGAGCAGCGGCCATAGGTCGGCTTGATGCCGACGGTCGCGGTAAAGGCCGCTGGCTGGCGGATCGAGCCGCCGGTGTCGGTCGCCGTCGCGCCCATGCAGAGTAGCGCAGCAACGGCCGAGGCCGAGCCGCCGGACGAGCCGCCCGGCACCAGCGTCGTGTTGGAGCCCTCGCGCCGCCAGGGATTGCCGACAGGACCGAAGCAGGAGGTCTCGTTCGACGAGCCCATCGCGAACTCGTCATTGTTGAGCTTGCCGAGCATCACCGCACCATCGCGCCAGAGCTGCGAGGTGACGGTCGACTCGTAGGTCGGCACGAAATTGCCGAGGATCTTTGAGCAGGCCGTGGTGCGCACGCCCTTCGTCGCAAACAGGTCCTTGATACCGAGTGGAATGCCGGCGAGCGGACCGGCACTACCCTTGGCGATCTTGCCATCAGCTTCGCGCGCCATGGCGCGCGCCTGGTCGGGCGTCTCCAGGATGAAGGCGTTGAGCGCGCGTGCAGCTTCCATCGCGCTCAGATGCGCGTCGGTCAGCTCGAGCGACGTGAATGTCTTGTCGGCGAGACCCTTGCGGGCCTCGGCGAGCGTCAGCGATGTCAAATCGGTCATTTATTGATCGGGCTACAGAAGAACGGAGACAGGGTCTTGTCGTTGGCCGGGTCGTCTTTTTTGGCGGCGGCTTTCGCAGCCGCCTCGATCTCGTCGAGCACGGCATTGACGGCCACATTGGGATCGGCAGTCTTGCCCTGCCGCTCCATCGCGTCGAGATAGTTCATGTAGGCCTGATAGGCCTTCTCATCGTCGCATAGCAGGCACATCGGACTCGTGTCCTAATACTCTTTAGTTTGACGCGTTTTCTTCACGCGAACCGGCTTCCACTTCGCTCGAAAACGCCATGCTACTCGACGACCTTCGGCACCAGGAAGAAGTGACCTTCGGTCGCGGGCGCATTGGCAACGATATCGTCGGCGATCTCGCCGTCACTGATGACGTCCTCGCGCTTCTTCATCTCCATCGGGGTCACCGAGGTCATGGGCTCGACGCCCTCGATATTGACCTCCGAGAGCTGTTCGACGAAGGCAAGCATGGCGTTGAGCTCGCCCTGGAGATGCGGAACCTCATCGTCGGAAACCGCAATGCGCGCGAGATGCGCGATGCGGCGGACGGTAGCGGCGTCAACGGACATTATATAAGGCCTCGAACGGCAGAAATCCTGTCTGCCGTATAGCAGAGGCCGGTTTTGCGCCGCAACCGGCGCTGGGCGCATGATCCGGACCCGAAGGGCCGCGTTAGCGCAAAGTGCGCAGCGGTTTTCCGAAAGATCATGCGCAAACAATAACCTAAAGCGCGATGACGATCCTCCTGGATCTCATCGCGCCTAGCCGGCCAGCGCTTTCAGGCGGGCCTGCGCGGATTTGGCCAGGTCCCGGGTCAATCCGGCCGCAGGCATCTCGCGGCCCATGCCGATGGCCTGTCCCGCCCAGAGATTGGTGAAATCCACCCTCCCCTGCTTTTCGGCCGCCGCCTTCAACGGCCCCAGCGCGGTCGCGGCATGGGGAAAGGCCGGCGCGTCCGGCGAAATCGGGCCGGCTTCGCGCATCAGGCGGTTCTGTACACCGCGCGCGGGCCGGCCGGTCATCACATTGGTGATCACGGTGGAATCGTCCCCGGCCTCCGTGAGTGCCCTGCGACCGCCGGCGCTGACCTTGGATTCCGGGCAGCGCAAATAGGCACTGCCGATCTGCACCCCGGACGCGCCGAGCGCGAAGGCAGCGGCGATACCGCGTCCATCCGCGATACCGCCGCAGGCGATCACCGGCACCTTCACGGCATCGACGACCTGTGGCACCAGCGCGAAGGTGCCGGGCTGCTCCGAGATATTTTCAGTCAGGAACATGCCGCGATGGCCGCCCGCCTCTGCGCCTTGCGCGATCACGGCATCGACGCCGTGCTGCTCGAGCCAGACCGCTTCCTTCACGGTGGTGGCGGAGGAAATCACGATGCACCCGGCCGCCTTGACGCGCCTCAGCAGCGCCTTGTCCGGCAGGCCGAAATGGAAGCTGACGACTTCTGGCTTCAGCTCCTCGACGACCTCGCAGAACGCCGCATCGAATGGCGCGCGGTTGGCTGCATTGATGGGCGCCGCCGGATCGAGACCATGCTCCTTGTAGTAGCCCGCGAGGCGCTGCTTCCAGCGCGCTTCGGCCTCGGCCGTGAGCTCGACCGGCGTGTGGCAGAAGAAGTTCATGTTCACCGGCGTGGAGACGCGCTGGCGAATGAGATTGACCTGCTCGCGCGCTTTCTCCGCCGACAGCATGGCGCATGGCAGCGAGCCGAGCGCACCGCCCTGCGCCGCGGCGATCACGAGCTCCGCATCCATCACGCCGGCCATCGGCGCCAGCACGATCGGAAATTCGATCTTGAAGAGGTCGATCAGTCGACGGTCAGGCCACATGGTTGTTCTCTCTTGTTCAAGCAGCGGAAGCGACGGAGTTGCGCCGGCCGGTCAGCAACTGCTCCGCCTCAGCTGCGATCCGCTCGACGATGTCGGCTGCCGGCGGAATATCATGGATCAGGCCGACCGCCTCGCCTGCAATCACGGCGGCGACGTCGAAATTGCGGCTCGCCTTTGCGGCGGCATAATCAGCCGCAACCTTGGCGACATTCTGCATCAATTCGACCTCGCGCCCCATCCAGCGCCGGGCGTGATCGTTGATCAGGCATCGCCCGGTAAACGGCGCCGGCCAGACATTGTTGCGGGAGAGATCGAAAATGATGCCGCGCATGGTCGAGCCGCTCGTTGCATCACAGATGCGCCGTTTCGCCTCGTCAGCGCCGTCGGCCTCCTGGCTCGCATAAAAGCGCGTACCGAGCAGCACGCCGCTTGCGCCCAGCATCACCATGGCGGCGAGCCCGCGCCCGTCGGCGATGCCGCCGGCCGCGACCACCGGCACACGACCCGCCGCGAGATCGACGATTCCAGGCACGAGATCGACGGTGGTGCGGGATGCACCATGGCCGCCTGCCTCGGTGCCTTGCGCGATGAGAACGTCCGCGCCGGCATCGAGCGCCTGTCGCGCCATGGCCTCGTCCTGCACTTGGCAGATCAGCCGCGCACCGGTCGATTTGATCTTCGGCGCGAACGGCGCGGGATCGCCGAACGACAGCATGATCGCTGCGGGCCTTGCCGCGAGCGCGATATCGAGAAGGTCGGGGTGCCTGGCGAGGCTCCAGGTGATGAAGCCGATTCCGAACGGGACGCGCAGCGCTTTCAGCTTCGCCGTCTCCTGCTCCAGCCAAGCCCTCTCGCCATAGCCGCCGCCCAGAATACCAAAGCCGCCGGCGCGGCTCACCGCCGTCACCAGGCTGCTGCCAGCGATGATATCCATCGGAGCAAGGAGGATCGGGTGCTCGATGCCGAGCAGCGTGGTCAGCGGTGTGGTGATCGCCATGGCTCCTCCTGTGTGGACAGCGACACTAAGTGAGAATAACATTCTTGAAAATTGAATTCTTTCGAACGCTGCCATCTCGAAAACGAAACGAGGCCATGGAACTCAGCGATATCAGGACTTTCGCCGCGGTCGCCCGCGCCGGCGGCATCACCCGTGCCGCGGAAGAGCTCAATACGGTGCAGTCGAATGTCACCCAGCGGATCAAGGCGCTGGAGGCCGAGATCGGCACGCCCCTGTTCGAGCGGCACAGCCGCGGCATGACGCTGACCGGCGCGGGCAAACGGCTTTTGCCTTACGCGCAACGGATGGCGGCGCTCTCGCGCGAGGCCTTCCTTGCCGCGCGCGATGATGGCGAGCCCAAGGGACCGCTCGCGATCGGCTCGATGGAAACGACGGCGGCTGTTCGCCTGCCACCGCTGCTCGCCGATTTCCATCGCCGTTTCCCTGCCGTGCGGCTGAGCTTGCGCACCGCGACCACCGCCGATCTCGTCGCCGCCGTGCTCGATGGCGCGCTCGACGGCGCCTTCGTCGCTGGTCCCATCGAGCATGCCGAGCTCATCGCCGTCAGCGCCTTCCGCGAGGAGCTGGTGCTGGTCAGCGCGCGCCGTTGGGCATCACTCAAAGAGCTCCGCGCCGGCACGCCGGAGTCGGGCCCGACGGCGCTGGTGTTCCGCACCGGCTGCACCTATCGCCAGCGGCTCGAGCAGATCTTCGTCGAGTTCGGCTGGCCCTCGGCGGCGCGCTTCGAGCTCGGCACGCTCGACGGCATGATCGGTTGCGTCGCCGCCGACATGGGCGTGACATTGCTGCCCCGCGCTGTGGTCGAACGCAGCGCGATGATCGGCAACGTGGCGATCCACGAGCTGCCCCCGTCTTATGCAGGGGTCGAGACGCTGTTCATCCAGCGCCGCGCCGGCCACCAGTACAGCGCACTCCAAGGGTTCGTGTCCTGCCTGAACAGGGATGACGAGGTCATCGCGGCCTGAACGACCAACGCCGCAGCGCCACCATCGCCCAGATCGCCTCCACCACGCCGAACGGCCAGGCGCCTTGCAGGAAGCCGTAGGCCGAGCCGAGCGCGCAGGATGCGGCGAACAGCAGGACGAACCAGTGGCTGCGATCCTCCAGCGCATAACAGACCAGCATCGCGGTGACGGCGAACAGGCCGAATAAGGTCAGCGCATCCATTGTTCTCGGTTCACTCCGCAGCGCTTCGCATGGTATGCGCTAACGCCATGCCGGCACCTATCCTACCTCTCATCGACGCTGCAACCCACTGGCCCGCGCGCGGTGCGCTGATCGGGCTCGATCTCGGCACCAAGACGATCGGCGTTGCCGTCTCCGATCCCGACCGGCGGCTCGCGACCGGTGTCGAGACCATCCAGCGCAAGGCGTTCAAGCAGGATGCCGCAAAGCTCCTTGCCATCGCCACAGAGCGCAAGGCAGTCGGCTTCGTGCTCGGCCTGCCAATCAACATGGACGGCAGCGAGGGCCCGCGCGCGCAATCGACCCGCGCCTTCGCCCGCAATCTTGCCGGCCTCACGGCCTTGCCGATCGGCCTGTGGGACGAACGTCTCTCGACGTCGGCGGTCGAGCGCGAGCTGATCGGCATGGACGTCAGCCGCGCCAAGCGCGCCGAGGTGATCGACGAGCACGCCGCGATCTTCATCCTGCAAGGCGCGCTCGATCGCCTCGCCAATCTTCGCGCGGCACCCGGAACGGACTGACCCATGGCGGTGGTGATTGCTGCACTGCTGCCGGTCTTCATTCTCATCGTGCTCGGCGTAGTGCTGAAGCACAGCCTGATGCGGCTCGACACCCAATGGCACGGGCTGGAGCGGCTGACCTATTACGTGCTATTTCCGATGCTGCTGATCCAGACGCTGGTGAAGGCCGACCTCGACAAGGTACCGGTCGCAGGCGTCGGCGGCGCACTGCTCTTGTCCTCGCTTGCGATGTCACTGTTGTGCCTGGCGCTGCGCCCGGCCCTGGCGCGGCTCGACATCGATGGGCCCGCCTTCACCTCGATCTTCCAGGGCGCGACCCGCTGGCAGACCTATGTCGCGCTGTCGGTCTCGGCCAATCTGTTCGGCGATGTCGGCCTTGCGCTGGCCTCAGTCGCGATGGTCGCGATCATTCCGCTGGTCAACGTGTTCAGCGTCGCGGTCCTCGCGCACTACGCATCGCCGAACAAGCAGTCCGTCGGCGCCATCGTCATGACCGTGGCAAGCAACCCGCTGATCTGGGCCTGCGCGATCGGCCTCTTCGTCAACGTCCTGCACCTGCCGCTGCCAAGGATCTGGCACGAGGTGGCGGATGCGTTGAGCCGCTCTTCCCTCGCCATCGGCCTGCTCGTCACCGGCGCGGGCCTGCATCTGAACGGCCTGCTCCGCCCGAGCGTGGCCGCCGCCATCGGCGTCGCCTTCAAGCTCGTGCTGATGCCCGTGATCGCGCTTCTGCTCGCGCTGTGGTTCGGGCTGACCGGGACGAGCCTTGCGATCATCGCAGTCTGCGCGGCGGTGCCGACCTCGCCCAGCGCCTACGTGCTGGCCCGCCAGATGGGCGGCGATGCGCCGCTGCTCGCGCAGATCATCACGCTGCAAACGATTTTGGCGGCGATCACGATGCCGATCGCGATCGCGCTGGTGGCCTGAGCGCTAGACGTACGGACGCATTGCAAGACGACGATATTGGAAGTTGAGTGGGCTATCACTGTCAGCCAGGTTGAGGCACTTCTCCAACGGATATAGCCAAGAGCAAGTCCAGAGAGGAAAATATTGGTCTGCCCAATCCAGCTGTATTGGACGTGGCAGATCGCCACAAAGCAGACGTGAGCACAATGGTCCCGATCGCCCCTAGAAATGTCTCGGACCATCCGCGGAACATGAAGCCCCGAACGATCAACTCCTCCACAACCGGCGCGGCGATGCAACTCCCTACGAGCATGATCAGCAACCCGCCCGCACCGCCGACGCCGATGTACGCGCTCGTCGTTTGCTCCTGCGGACCAAGCACGAGGTAAGACAACACAGACTGCAGGCCGAATACGACGGCCACAATGCCCACGGCCCTCAACAATTGGCCCGGGCGCGGCCAGTTCAAAGCCAAATACTCCGAGAATTCTCTACCTGCCTTCCGGGTCGCAACCCAGAGTACGGTAACCGCAGCAGGGGATCCCAGGATGGTCGCGGCGCCCTGCCAATTCGGTTGGTACCACAACGCGTCAATTTTCTCGGCTGACGACCCATCCATGGGCTTCAGGATAAGAGTCAGCAACACTTGGGCCGACAATAAATAAGCGGCGCAAGCAATCAGCGCACCGAGCAACGTCTCCATGAAATCCCAGGTCCGAGGCTTCCGAACGGAGCCCGCAGCCGAGGGATTGGCATTTTCGAGATCGGACATTTGGGCTTTCCGCGACAACGTCGCAGCGAAGGTGGGCACAGGTTCTACCCAACATACTTGAGGACCAAACGGCCGGCAATGCAATGGCGCGGGCGGTCTGAGGAACGCCCCCAATACCTCGTCATTGCGAGCGAAGCGAAGCAATCCAGACCGTCGCCGCGGGGGGATTCTGGATTGCTTCGCTTCGCTCGCAATGACGGTTTCCGTGGCTGCAACTCAAGGCTACTGCTTGGCGCTCGTTCATTTCGCGCGAGGCTAGAGCCGCCCGCCTACCCCCCCAGCCACATCGTCAGCACCACCGCCGTCAGATTGTTCAGCGCGTGGAGCACGATCGTGAGCCACAGCGAGTTGGCGCGGTAGCGCATGTAGCCGAACCACAATCCGATCGAGAAGACCTCGGCAAGAAAATACATGTCGTACTGCAGATGCACGGCGGTCCAGACCAGCGACGACAGGATGATCGCGCCGGGCACGCGCAGAAAGCTTTCCGACCAGCCGCGGAAGAGGAAGCCCCGCGCGATCACCTCTTCGGAGATCGGCGCGGCAATGCTGAAGGAGAGCACGAGCATCGTCGCCGCGCCCTTGTCGCGGCCTGATTTCAAGAGATCTGTCATGAAGCCTGGCGTCGCCTCGCGGCCCAGCGCACGCGACATCGCCTCCCAGATCACCACGATCAGAACGAGACCGACGGCACCGAGCAGAATCTGCAACCAGGATGGCCAGCGCAGCGCAAGGTAGTCGGCGAAGGAAGCTCCCTTCAGGCGAATGGCCAGCCACACCGCGGCCAGCGTGGTCGGCAGGCCCGCGATCACCGACCACGCCAGCGCCTGCGGATCGCGGCCGACGGACTCGAGCGATGCCATGTCGATCGGGCCACCACGATGCGCGACGAGATAGACGATGGTGCCAATCTGGCCGACGAACATCGCGGCGAAGACGAACACGCCCCACAGCGCCGTGCCCCAGAATTTCCAGACGGGCGGCGGCGCCCCGGGCGTCACGATCAGCGGCGGGTGGTCGGGATTGAGAGTGTCCATCAAGAAGCTTTCGTTAGGCGCGGCAAACTATCGAGAGATCGTCATGCCCGGGCTTGTCCCGGGCATCCACGTCCTTCGTGCCGCACTGTGACACGTGGATGGCCGGGTCAAGCCCGGCCATGACGGGCAGTGAGAGCGTTCCCCGATCAAGGCAGCGCCCGTTCCAGCAGCGCTCGCTGGTCCCCACTCTCCAACTCCACGGCGCCATACATGCTGGCGTGATTGGTGGCGAGGCGTGTGGCGGCAAACAATTCGGCGTTGCGGGGTGATACGAGGTTGAGCGCCGCGGCCGCCGACAGCAGCGCCAGCTTCTCCACCGCAAGCCGCGCGACGCGCTCGCTATCGCCTCGGCGGAAGGCTTTGCCGATGAAGCTTATCGCCTCACCCGTTCCTGGCAGGCCCTTGGTCTCAGCGGCCAGGCTTTGCAGCACCGTCATCGCCGCATCGGGCTCGCGCGCCAGCGCACGCAGCACGTCGAGGCACATCACGTTGCCCGAGCCTTCCCAGATCGCGTTCACCGGCGACTCCCGGTAGTGGCGCGCCAGAATGCCGTCTTCGACATAGCCGTTGCCGCCGAGGCATTCCATTGCTTCGTAGAGGAACGCCGGCGCGCTCTTGCAGACCCAGTATTTGATCGCGGGCGTCAGCAGCCGCATGTAGGCGGCCTCGCCTGCATCGTGCGGCGTGCGGTCGAAGGCACGGCAGAGCCGCATCACCAGCGCGACCGTTGCCTCGACATGCAATGCCATGTCCGACAGCACCGCCTGCATCAGCGGCTGATCGGCGAGATGTTTCTGGAATACGCTGCGGTGACGCGCGTGATGCAGCGCATGGGCGAGCCCCGAACGCATCAGTCCACTAGAGGCGATCGCACAATCCTGCCGCGTTAGCTGCACCATCTGGATGATGGTGCGGATGCCCTTACCTTCGTCGCCGACGGCTTGCGCATAGGCGCCGACGAACTCGACCTCCGAGGACGCATTGGAGCGATTGCCGAGCTTGTCCTTCAACC
Organism: Bradyrhizobium sp. UFLA05-89; assembly: GCF_059803475.1. Taxonomy (NCBI): domain Bacteria; kingdom Pseudomonadati; phylum Pseudomonadota; class Alphaproteobacteria; order Hyphomicrobiales; family Nitrobacteraceae; genus Bradyrhizobium; species Bradyrhizobium sp. UFLA05-89. The sequence continues at coordinate 18,463 of NZ_JBANBA010000084.1, forward strand.
GCTGAAACTGGATCGCGTTCACCGAACCATCCGGCGCAAAGCGCGGCATGAAGAAGCAGGTCAGCCCGCCCTCGGCCTGCGCCAGCACGAGGAAGGCATCGCACATCGGCGCCGACATGAACCATTTATGGCCGGTGATGCGATAGGCGTTCCCATCGCGCACCGCGCGCGTCATGTTGGCGCGTACGTCGGTGCCGCCCTGCTTCTCGGTCATGCCCATGCCGAGCGTCATGCCGCGCTTCTCCCACCACGGTGTGAAGGTGGGGTCGTAGCTTTTCGTCGAGAGCACCGGCATCACGCGCGCGAGCAACTCCGGCTGCATCGCCAGCGCCGCGACGGAGGCGCGTGTCATGGTGATCGGACAGAGATGTCCGGTCTCGACTTGCGATGCGATGTAGAATTTGGCTGCACGAATGACCTCGGCCGCATCGCCCGCGGGCTGTCCATCCGCGGTCCAGGTGGAGTTATGCACGCCGGCATGCGCGCTGTGCGCCATCAGCTCGTGATAGGCGGGGTGAAACTCGACCTGGTCGCGGCGGTTGCCCTTGGCATCAAAGGTGCGGAGTTTTGGCGTGTTCTCGTTGGCGAGGCGCCCACGCTCGGCCATCGCCGCCGAGCCCCAATGCCGGCCGAACGCGGACAACTCCTGTTCGGCAGCGGTCCCGCCATTGGCCTTCACCGCCTCGACCAGCGGCCGGTCAGCGGCAAACAGGTCGATGTCCTCGAACGGCGGCGACTGATTGAAAACCTCGTGGGTCGCGAAGCTCGGCTGGGTCATCGAGTGTTCCCGATTGATCACGATATCGCAGTGGGGCAATCCCTCACCTCTCCCGGAGGGAGAGGTCGGAGTGCGCAGCACTCCGGGTGAGGGGATCAGGTCCCTCGATAGAGCTGTTCCCCTCACCCGCGCCTTCGGCGCGACCTCTCCCTGTGGGAGAGGTAATCCGACTCCTGGCTGCCCAAACGACCATCTGCACTCTACCTCGTCCGCGGCTGGATCGGGAAATCATAGGCCGCCCCGCCAGCCCCCGGCAGGGAAAAATGCCACCACTCCTTCGAATAGTTCACAAAGCCTTGCCGGGCCATCGCAGCGACCAGCCGCTTGCGCCAGGCCCGCTGATCGGCCGTGATCATTGGCGCTGCGGTATGGCCCTTCGCATCCGTGCAGTCATAGCCCGTGCCCATGTCAACGCTGCCTTCAGGCGGCCGAGCCTCGACCGGCGCCGTGCAGTCGCCATAGGCCTTCGCGGGATCGTATTTGGCGGAGTTGTCGGCCTTGAGATCGATGAGCGTGAGATCGAGCGCAGCACCGGTGGAATGCTGCGAGCGGCTCGCGATATAGCCGAGCCGGAACAGCTCGGTCTTGGGAATCTTGGGGTTGTAGCGCCGCTCGGCCGCCGGCTCGCGGCCGTTCTGCGCCCACGCCACCATATCGAGGGACGCACGCACCGGCCGATAGCAATCGAACATCTTCAGCGAGAGGTTTTGGCCGGCGAGCTCCTGCTGGATCGCTTTCAGCCGCAGCCCCACCTCCCGCTTCACCACGCATTCGCCGGCGCCATAGCCGCTCAGCGGATGGCCGGTGAAATTGTTCGAGGTCGCGTAGCGGATGTCCTGGACGATGCTGGGATCGATGTCGCGCAAGTACACGAAGCCGCCGGGGAGCGGTTGGGCGTGGGCTTCGCCAACGAGTGCTGCGACCAAGAGCGCTGACAAAATTGCTTTCAAGGGAAGCTCCCACATCGTCATGGCCGGGCTGGTCCCGGCCATCCACGATCTTCTATCGCATTTGACGCAAAAAGAACGTGGATGCCCGGGACAAGCCCGGGCATGACGGAGGAGACTGCAACAGCCCAAATTGGGGCACCAAACGTTTGCCAGATCAGATCAGGGGATAACTCACTTCCCTACCTTTGGCCCTTGCCCCCTCACCCATCCCCGCCTATAGCTCTGCTTTTAATGACCCCTGCATCGAAATCGACCTTCGTCCTCGGTCACCGGCATCTGCTGGGTATCGAGGGCCTTTCCGCTGCCGACATCACCGGCCTCCTCGACCTGTCCGAGGAATATGTCGAGGTGAACCGCCAGGTGGACAAGAAACGCGCCGTCCTGCGTGGACGGACGCAAGTGAACCTGTTCTTCGAGGCTTCCACCCGCACCCAATCCTCATTCGAGATCGCCGGCAAACGCATGGGTGCCGACGTCATGAACATGTCGGTCTCCTCCTCCTCCATGAAGAAGGGCGAGACGCTGATCGACACCGCAGTGACGCTCAATGCCATGCACCCGGATATCCTGGTGGTGCGGCATCACGCCTCCGGCGCGGTGGAACTTCTGGCCCGCAAGGTTGACGGTTCCGTGATCAATGCCGGCGACGGCGCGCATGAGCACCCGACGCAGGCGCTGCTGGACGCGCTGACGATCCGCCGCAACAAGGGCCGAATCGAGGGCCTCGTGATCGCGATCTGCGGCGACGTCCTGCATTCGCGCGTTGCCCGCTCCAACATCATCCTCCTCAACACCATGGGTGCCCGCGTCCGTGTCGTCGGACCCTCCACGCTCTTGCCGCCCGGCATCGAACGGATGGGCGTCGAAGTTGCGCGCGACATGCGCGAGGGCCTGGAAGGCGCCGACATCGTCATGATGCTGCGCCTCCAGCGCGAGCGCATGAACGGCTCCTTCGTGCCGTCCACCAGCGAATACTTCAACTATTTCGGGCTGGACCAGAAAAAGCTCGCCTACGCCAAGCCCGATGCGCTGGTGATGCATCCCGGTCCCATGAACCGCGGCGTCGAGATCGACACCGCGGTCGCCGACGGCGCGCAGTCCCTGATCCGCGAACAGGTGGAGATGGGCGTCGCCGTGCGCATGGCGGTGCTGGAAGCGCTCGCCCGTAACCTGCCGAACGCGTGATGCCAATGCTGACCGACCGCCGCCCGATCCTGCTCGCCAACGCCCGCGTCGTCGATCCCTCCAGGGACTTTGACGGCGTCGGCGACGTCCTGATCGCCGACGGCATCGTCCGCGAGACCCGCCGCGGCATCGGCGCGGCTGGCGTCCCCGAGGGCACCGACATCGTCAACTGCTCCGGCAAGATCGTCGCTCCCGGCCTGATCGACATGCGCGCCTTCGCCGGCGAGCCGGGCTACGGCCATCGCGAAACCTTTGCGAGCGCGAGCCAGGCGGCGGCGACCGGCGGCATCACCACCGTGATCTGCCAGCCGGACACCTTGCCGGTCATCGACAATTCGGCGACCGTCGACTTCGTGATGCGCCGGGCCCGCGACACCGCGATCGTCAACATCCAGCCGATGGCCGCCCTGACCAAGGGGATGCGTGGCGAGGAAATGACCGAGTTCGGTCTCCTGAAAGCCGCCGGCGCGGTCGCCTTCAGCGACGGCGACCGAAGCGTCACCAATGCGCAGGTGATGCGCCGCGCCCTCACCTATGCGCGCGATTTCGACGCGCTGATCGTGCACTACACCGAGGATCCCAACCTCGTCGGCGAAGGCGTCATGAACGAGGGCGAGTTCGCGACCCGCCTCGGCCTGATGGGCATCCCGAACGCGGCGGAAGCCGTGGTGCTGGAGCGCGACATGCGCCTCGTTGCGCTGACCGGCGGCCGCTATCACGCGGCCTCGCTCTCCTGCATCGACTCGCTCGATATTCTCAAGCGCGCCCGCGATGCCGGTCTTGCCGTCAGCGCCTCGGTCTCGATCAACCATCTCGCGCTGAACGAGAACGATATCGGGCCCTACCGGACGTTCCTGAAGCTATCGCCGCCGCTGCGCACCGAGGACGACCGCCGGGCCCTGGTTGCGGCCGTCGGCTCCGGCCTCGTCGACGTCATCATGTCCGACCACAATCCGCAGGACGTCGAAGGCAAGCGCCTGCCGTTTGCGGAAGCAGCTCCCGGCGCTGTGGGCCTCGAGACGATGCTGTCGGCGGGCCTGCGACTGGTACATAATGGCGAGATGGAACTGAACACGCTGATCCGGGCAATGTCGACGCGGCCGGCCGAGCTGCTCGGCCTGCCCGGCGGCACCTTGCGCGCCGGCGCGCCGGCCGACGTCATCGTGATCGACGCCGACACGCCCTGGGTGCTCGATCCGGCCGATCTCAAATCGCCCTGCAAGAACACGCCGTTCGACGAAGCCCGCTTCTCGGGACGGGTGGTGCGCACCATCGTCGGCGGGCGGACGGTGTTCGAGCATGTCTAAACTGCGCCGGCCAGGGAGACGCCGCGATGGGAATTGAAGCTGTCCTGCCAGTTGCATTCCTTGTCGGCTATTTCCTGGGCTCGATCCCGTTCGGGCTCGTCCTGACACGCCTTGCCGGCACGCAGGACCTGCGCACGGTCGGCTCGGGCAACATCGGCGCGACCAACGTGCTGCGCACCGGCCGCAAGGGACTGGCGGCAGCGACGCTACTCCTCGACGCACTCAAGGGCACGGTTGCGGTGGTGGTTGCGGGCTATCTCGCCGGGCCCGATGCAGCGATGCTGGCAGGGCTCGGCGCCTTTCTCGGCCATCTCTTCCCGGTCTGGATCAAGTTCAAGGGCGGCAAGGGCGTTGCGGTCTATATTGGCATCCTGCTTGGCCTGTTCTGGCCGGGCGCGCTGTTCTTCTGCCTGCTCTGGCTCGCCACTGCCTTCACCACGCGCTACTCCTCGCTCTCGGCGCTGGTCGCAGCCTTCGTGACGCCGATCTTCCTGTGGTGGTTCGGCCACCTCGCACTCGCCTCGCTGTTCGCGGTGCTGACGCTGCTTTTGTTCTACATGCATCGCGAGAACATCAAGCGATTGCAATCGGGCACCGAGAGCCGGATCGGCCAGAAATCATAATCCGGAAAAAATACGGATATCGCCGCACCTCCTCCGCAATATATGCCAATTCCTGTTCGCAACTTTCGGCTTGTTTCCCGGCCGGAGTGGTCAACGGGTCCGAGGCCTGTCATCCTGACGGCAGAAAATGGCGTTACGCGGTAGCTCAGAATGAGCGAGACGATTGTCGACATGCATGACGAGGGTAGCTTGCAGGGTGCTGCGCGCACGCGCGCAAGCATGCTGCTCTCCGCCGCGGACATCTGGTCCAGTGCGCCCTCTCCACCTCCTGTTGCTGAGATTGCGCCCGCATCACCGCTGTCGCCCGCTCCTGCTCCGGTCGCGCCAGCAGTTCCACTGATCGAACCTGTGACCGCCGTTGCAGCCGTCGCGCCGAGCGTGACACCCTCCGAGCACTGGCCGCCTCGAAGATTGTCGCTGGCACTCCAGGGCGGTGGCACCTTTGCGGCTTTCACCTGGGGCGTGCTGGAGCGCCTGCTGGAAGAGCCGGGAATCGAATTCGACACCATCAGCGGCGCCAGCGCGGGCGCCATCAACGCGCTGCTAGTCGCCGGCGGCCTCGCCGAGGGCGGCCGCGAGGGCGCGCGGGCGCGCCTCGAGCGGTTCTGGGTGCGGCTGATGCACGAGGCCTCGTTCCGCTCGCTGATGCTGGTCGGCGGCTTTTCGCCGGCGGGAAGCTCTGTGGCATTCGGGCCGACGCTGCGCTCCGGCCAGTTCGATCCGTTCGACCTCGATCCGCTGCGGCAGGCGCTGTCCCGCGACATCAATTTTGCGGCGCTGCGCGACAAGGCCTGCCCCAGGCTCCTGATCGCGGCGACACGGATCCGCGACGGGCACCAGCAGGTGTTTTCGAACGAGGCGATCACCGCCGACGTCGCGCTGGCTTCGACCTGCCCGCCGCTGGTGCATTGCGCGATCGAGGTCGACGGCGATGCCTATTGGGACGGCGGCTATGGCGGCAATCCGCCGCTGGTGCGGCTGGTACAGGAGTCGCGCGCGTCCGACGTGCTGGTCGTCCAGGTGACGCCCTCGCGCGACAGCTACGTGCCGATCACGCTCGCCGCGATCGACCGCCGGCTCGACCAGATCGCGGCCAACGCCGCGCTCAACGCCGAGGTCGCCGCGGTGGAATGGGCACGCACCGGCACCGCCCCCGCGCTGCGGCTATTCAGGATCGCGGCGGAAGACGAGATCGAGGGGCTGGCGCAGCGCTCGTCGACCGATCTCGGCCGCGGCTTCATCCGCCTGTTGCACCGGAGCGGCCGCACTGCTGCCGACCGCTGGCTGCGGCGGGAGACGCGTAGCGAGCCGTCCGTCCAGCGCACGCGCGCCGAGCCCGCGCTAGTTTGACGCCGCGAGCGCGTTCTCGAGGAAGCGCGCGGCGGCCAGCGCGCCCGCATCATTGCCAAAGCGCGCGATGAGCTGCACGCCGACCGGCAGGCCTTCCACCTTGAGAGCCGGCACGTTGACACAAGGATTGCCCATCAGCGTCCACAGCCGGTTGTAGCGGGGATCGCCGGTCGACGAGAGCCCCTTTGGCGCGGTGCCCGGGGCCGAATAGGTCAGGAGCACGTCGACCCCCTCAAAGACTTCGCCGAGCTCACGGCGGCCGCGGCGGCCGATTCGGCGCGCCTCGTCGTATTGGCGCGACGTGACCCCAACCGTTGCATCGAGGGTCGCGCGCAGCATCGGCGCGATCTCGTCGTGACGTTCGGAAAACTCCCAGGCGAGCGCACGATGCGCCTCAAAATCCTGGATCACGGGGTGAATGCGCCAAGCCTCCTGCACCATCTCGGGCAGGTCGATCTCTTCCACGCTCGCACCGGCGCGCGTCGCGGCCTTGATCGCCGCGCTGAGCCCCTGCTCAGCCGCCGGCTCGACAGGACCGGCGAACGCCTGCCTGACCACGCCGATGCGCGGCGACGTTGCCGCGACGATGTCGGAGAATTCGACCCGGCCGGTCATCCCGAACAATCCGCGCGCGATGTCGTCGACACCGGCACCGAACAGTCCGACCGTGTCGAGCGCCCAGGAAAAACATTTGACGCCCACCGTCGGCAGCAGACGGAACGACGGTTTGATCGCGGCAACCCCGCAATAGGCCGCGGGCCGGATCACCGAGCCGCCGGTCTGCGTGCCCACCGCCAGCGGGATCATGCCGGCAGCTACCGCAGCCGCCGAGCCAGCGGAAGATCCACCCGGCGTGTGGCCGGGATTGTGTGGATTGAGCGTGACGGTCGGATCGCGCGAGGCAAACGCCGTCGTTGTGGTCTTGCCGATGATGGTGGCGCCCGCGCGCTTGAGCATCATCACGACCGGCGCGTCGGCACGCGGCTGCCAACCCTTGTAGATCGCGGAGCCCATCTCGGTCGGGAAGTCCGCGGTGTCGATGATGTCCTTGATGCCGACCGCAACGCCGCGCAGGGGACCTGAGCCTTGCGCCTTCGCAGAGTTGGCGTGGCAGACGAAGGCCCGGACGTCGTTCTCCCGCCCCTCGATCGCCTCCAGCGACTGCGCGATAGCGGCGTCCGGCGAAAGCTCGCCCCTCTCGATGCGGAGCTGGAGATCGGCGAGTGAGATCATGGCCCAAATCCTTCTTGTTGGGAGCGTTTTTAGCATCGCGAGGAAGTCGCGCAAGCGCAGCGCCCTGTTGCCCACGCGCCCAGGTTGTTCCATGCTGTGCGCGCAAGGAGACACCGTGGACGCCATCACCACCACAACAGCCCTCACCGAGGCCGAGCGCATCGACCGCTTGCGCCTGATTCGCTCGGACAATGTCGGTCCGCGCACTTTCCGTTCGCTGCTCGATCATTTTGGCAGCGCGCGCGCCGCGTTGGAGCGGCTGCCGGACCTTGCGCGCCGCGGCGGCGCGGCGCGATCGGGACGCATCTGCTCCGCTGACGAAGCGAGAGCCGAGCTCGCGGCAAGCCGGAAGTTCGGCATGAGCTGGCTCGCGCCCGGCGAGGACGGTTATCCCTCGCGGCTTGCGACGATCGACGATGCGCCGCCACTGCTCGCGGTGCGCGGCGACGCCGCCAGCTTGATGCGGCCGATGATCGCGATCGTCGGCTCGCGCAATGCCTCGGGCGCCGGGCTCAAATTTGCAGGCCAGCTCGCGCGCGAGCTTGGCGAGGCCGGCTTCGTTATCATCTCGGGCCTTGCGCGCGGCGTCGACCAGGCCGCGCACCGCACGAGCATCGCCAGCGGCTCGGTCGCCGTGCTCGCCGGCGGCCATGACTGCATCTATCCGCCCGAGCATGTGGACCTGCTCGCCGCGATCCTCGACCAGAGCGGCGCTGCCATCTCCGAGATGCCGCTCGGCCACGAGCCGCGCGCACGCGACTTTCCCCGCCGCAACGCCTGATTTCGGGCGCCTCGCTTGGAGTCGTGGTGGTGGAGGCCGCACAGCGATCGGGCTCGCTGATCACCGCGCGCATGGCGGCCGAACAGGGCCGCGAGGTCTTTGCCGTGCCGGGCTCGCCGCTCGATCCGCGCGCCGCCGGCGCCAACGATCTCATCAAGCAGCGCGCAACGCTCGTCACGGAGGCTGCCGACATCATCAATGCGGTGCAGCCGATCATGGAAAGACCGATCATGCATCCGGCCGGTGAGCCCGACAGCGAACCCTTCGAAACCGATCCGCAAGGACATGATCGCGACCAGATTATCGGCCTGCTCGGCCCCGTGCCCATTTCGATCGACGATCTCGTGCGCATGTCCGGCGCCTCGCCAGCGATCGTCCGAACCGTGCTGCTGGAACTCGAGCTCGCCGGACGCCTGGAGCGCCACGGCGGTGGTCTGGTCGCCCTGCTCTAAAGCGCGATCGGAAAAAGATCGAAAACAACCCCATGCAAAGTAGAAAGCACGCCACAGGCGGGCGTCGCAGGCGCCCGAGGTGGACGGGGCTAAACCGCTCCAACCAAAAGCAATTCAGCCCAACAGCTCACATCAACCCTCATTCCGTTTGTCGAACCGCGCCCGCGCCGCCTCGATCTCGGTCTGGTGCGCCCGCGCCCACATCCCGAGCGCGACGACGGGCTGCGCGAGCCCGCGGCCCAGATCAGTCAGCTCGTAATCCACGCGTGGTGGAATGGTCGGGAAGATCGTGCGCGTGACGAGCCCGTCGCGCTCCAGCCCGCGCAGCGTCAGGGTCAGCATCCGCTGCGAGATGCCGGCGATCATGCGCTTCAGCTCATTGAAGCGCTTCGGCCCGTCGCCGAGCATCATGATCACGAACACGCTCCATTTGTCGCCAACCCGGGCAAGGATGGAAGCGACGCCGCGGCAGTCGGCATGGTCGGGATGCGGCACCGGCAAGGCAGGCAAATCGCTGTGTGTTGGTTTCAAAGATGTGCCCATGGCTCAAAAAAGTGCGTTCTTGCGGGGATTTCGGCAGTCACTCATGTAGTGCGGGTTACAAATCTATACCATGGGTGACCCAAATGAAACTCCTCCATATCGACTCCAGCGTGCTCGGCCCCCACTCCGTCAGCCGGCAGGTTTCGGCGGCCATCGTCGACCGGCTGCGCCAGGCCACGCCGTCCCTCGACGTCGTCTATCGTGATTTGACCCAGGTGCCGTTCGCGCACCTTTCCGGATCGCACCTTGCCGCCGCGCAAGGCGGCCCGGCGCCGGCCGAACTTGAGCCCGACCTCGCCGCCAGCAAGACCGCGCTGGATGAATTCCTCGCCGCCGAAATCGTCGTGATCGGCGCGCCCATGTACAATTTCACCATCCCGAGCCAGCTCAAGGCCTGGATCGACCGCATCATCGTGGCAGGAAAGACCTTCCAATACGGCGCCACCGGACCTGAAGGCCTTGCCGGCGGCAAGCGCGTCGTCGTGGCGATCTCCCGCGGCGGCTATTACGGCGCTGGCACGCCGCTCGCTGCCCTGGAGCACCTCGAAACCTATCTGCGCAGCGTGTTCGGCTTCATCGGGATCAGCCCGGAATTCATCATCGCGGATGGCATCCAGGTCGGGCCGGACCACCGCGAGAAGGCCATCGCAGGCGCGCTTGAGGCCGCGACCAGCCTGCGCGCGGCATAGGCTTCACGCCAACGCCATCTGTCGCCGCCACATGCGGGCGGCGGCGGTTGCATGAGCATTCCGCTCATGACGCTAAAACCACATCCCCTGAATGCCCAGGATGACGGCGACAAGCGAGATGAACAGTCCGATGCACGAGAACAAGGCGACCGCAACGAGCTGATGGCTGTCGGATTTCTTCGCGGGGATGGCGGAACGTTCGGTGTAAATACGCGGTGCTGAAATCGACGAAAGAATTCGAGCTGCTTTCGGCATAACGGGCTCCCTTAAATGGGTCTTATGACCCTGCCCATAGAAATGTCTGTGCAGCGCACGCAAAGGTTCAACGCCTTCACGGACAGTTTTGAAATATGTCCTGCAGACGAGGGAACCGGCCGGCGCAACCGCGTGAGGCCGGTTCAATTTTCACTTCATTCGATCAGCCGCGAAAGATTGGCGCGCCCGCAGGCGAGCCGGTCGCGCCGCCATCGACGAAGATCTCCGCGCTCTGGACGTGCGCGGAATCATCGGAGGCGAGAAACAGCACCGTCTTCGCAATGTGATCTGCTTCACCAATTCGGCCCAGCGGCGTGGTCTTGGCGATGCGGCCTTCCAGCGCGGCAAAGGCCTCGTTGGTCGGTGCGGTGCCCTTCCAGATCGGCGTGCGGGCCGCGCCCGGCGCCACTACGTTGACGCGGATATTGCGCGGCGAGAGTTCGGACGCCTCACCCTCGCCATCGCGCGCACGCCGGCCTTGCTCGCGGCGTAGGCGGAATAGCCGGGATTGCCGAGCACCGAGATCACCGAGCCATTGAGAATGATGGAGGCGCCGTCATTGAGATGCGGCAGCGCCGCCTGCACGGTGAAGAACACCGACGTGATGTTGGTGCGGATCACCTGCTCGAAGGCGGACAGCGTAGTGCCGCCGAGCGGGGTATTGCCGGGGATGCCGGCATTGGCAAAGACGATGTCGAGCTTGCCGAATTTTTCGACCGCGCGCGCGATCGCCTTCTCGGTCGCGGCGACGTCGTTGATGTCGGCTTCCACCGCAAGACCGCTCGCCCCGAGTTCCTTCGCCGCAGCCTCCAGCGTCTCCTTGTTGCGCCCCGTGATGGTGACCCTGGCGCCCTCGGCCACGAACAGCTTTGCCGTCGCAAGCCCGATGCCGCTGTTGCCGCCGGTGATGAATGCCGTCTTGCCCTTCAGTCTCACGCTCGCCTCCGATGGTTGCATAATGAAACCTGATTGCCATTTAGGGCATCCGGTTTTATAATGCAACCACACAAGCGCGTGATCGGCGCGATGGCGGACAAGCAGACGGAAACGGCACGATGGTGAAACGAACGAGCTTTGAAGGAGACTCCTGCCCGATCGCGCGATCGCTGGAAGCGATCGGCGACTGGTGGTCGCTCCTCATCATCCGCGAGGCGCTGTTCGGCGTGCGTCGCTTCGGCGAGTTCCAGAGCAAGCTCGGCATGGCCAAGAACATCCTCGCCACGCGGCTGCGCGCGCTCGTCGACCACGGGATCCTGAAGATCGCGCCCGCCTCCGACGGCAGCGCCTATTCTGAATATGTGCTGACGCCGAAGGGCCGCGGCGTTTTCCCCGTGCTGGTCGCGCTCCGGCAATGGAGCGAGGAGTTCGACGACCGCCCCGAGGAGATCGCGACCATCCTGGTCGATCGTGACAAGGGCCGCCCGGTACGAAGGCTCGAGCTGCGCGCGGAGGATGGACGGGTGCTGAGTGCGGCCGACACGACGCTGAAGGCGCGATCGCGGCGGAGCCGGAACGCGGGTTAGCGGATGTTGGCTTATCCCGGCGGAGCGGAAACGCTCCGCTTGTCGGTGATTGACCCTGACGGGACACCTATCTCCACAGCGTTAGGTCGTATGCCGCGACGGGCCATTTCCATCCGATCCGAATCGAATGAGCCTTTCGGTTTGCAATCCGACATGATGGATGAATATCCCTTCCTCTTGCCGATCGGCGCCGAGGGTTTCCCATCCAAATCAATAAACCAGTAATACGAGCGGCAGTTCGTGTCAGAAGATGCAGCCGCAGCGCAGACCCTTGGCAACCGAGATTCGCAGTAGGTTACATCCTGATAGAAATGCATCGGCACGCCCTCGCATTCGACGCTCCAGGTCCAAATGCTCACTCTCGTGATTGAACAGGCATCCCTGTGAAGCGCGTAGGCGATCTCGAGTCCCGGTATTTCCAATGCTTTGAGGGAAAGTTGCATGGCCTCCTCGGTTGAGGGAGCATTGACCAGCCTAAAGGCGGTCCAGATGGCGTAGGCTCCCACGCCAACAAGCGCTGTGATGCCAAGCAGTTTCATTTGCAGCTCATCGGCAGAGTCGTCAAAGCGACGAAGTAATATCGTGTCTCGCAAGAAGTGGCATTGTTGCTTTCAATCAACGTCGCTCACAACCTAGACGCTACTCACGCAAAAGACACGAGAGGCAAATGCTCACGATTAATAGATAGTTGCTCGCGCAGTCCCGCCCCAAAGCATGCATTTGTCCCTGGGGTTTTATGCTACTCTTGGACGGCCGGAAGATGGTGCCATCTTCGCTGACATGTGAAGTCCAACCTCGTCGACGACTTGGGTGGGAAAATGCATCACGTTCAAGAGAGGCTGCTCGAAAGCAAGATGACCGAGGTCGAGCAGGCCCGGTCCTGGAGCCCGCGCGTCATCTCCAAATTCGAAAGCTTGATCCGGGGTGGCGACGACCTCTCGCTTTATCGCATCAATCCGCTTTCCTTTGCGCGCGACCGCGCCATCAGCGAAGCAGAGAGCATCGACCTGTTTCTCCATGCCGCGCGGAGCGGTCTGTTCGACATGAGCTGGGATGTCGTCTGCCCCCAGTCCGGCATGGTGCTCGACAGTTTCGGCGCCTTGCGAACCCTGAAAACCCACTATGTCTGCGGCCTGTGCGATGTCTCTGGCGACACGGACCTCGATGACTTCATCGAAGTGACTTTCACGGTTTCCCCGCAGCTTCGAAGGCTTCCCTTCCACGATCTGGCGTCGCTTTCGGTCGAGGATTTCCACTGGAAGGCCCGCTTTCTCACCGACGGGCGCTTGCCGGGTCAGCCGATCCGCTTTCTTGACGTCCTGCGCGGTCTCGTTCGCGGCTTGTCGTTCTTGCCTCCGGGCTCCACAACGTCGCTCATGGTCGAGCTCGGCCCCGGCGCGCTTGCAGGCGTCAATGTGCAGACCCAGGCCAGCTTCGCAGTGAATGTGGTGGGCGAGCCCGCATCGGCTCCGACGCGCTTGCCAATCAAGTATGATGGACGCCGTTTTTCTCCGCTCGCATCCGCCGTGCCGCCCGGGCCGGTGGTGGTTGAGGTGGAAAATAGCTCTGCGACACGCGGCTCCTTGCTTCTGATCAACTGGCCGCCCGAGATCCTGGCGCAGACGGTCAAGCCCGCGCTCGACTTCGATCCCTATCTGTCAGGCGGCATGCTGCTCGCCCGACAGACTTTCCGACGACTGTTCCGGTCGGAGCGTGTCGATGAGAAGGAAGGCCTCGGCATCAGGCAGGTGACCCTGCTGTTCACGGACCTGAAGGGATCGACGGCCATGTACGAGCGGCTTGGCGACCTCAACGCCTATGCGCTGGTACGCGAGCACTTTGCCCTGCTGGGCTCAACCGTTCAGCAGCACTCGGGCGCGATCGTCAAAACGATCGGCGACGCCGTGATGGCCGTGTTCTCGCGCCCGGCCGATGCCGTCTCGGCCGCGCTGCACATTCTGGCTGATATCGAGCGCTACAATGCCGAGCATGGCGATCCCAGCATCATCCTGAAGATCGGAGCCCATTGCGGTCCCTCGATCGCGGTCACGTTGAACGAGAACCTCGACTATTTCGGACAGACCGTGAATGTGGCGGCGCGTGTCCAAGCGCTGGCCGGCGCCGGGGAAATTTGCCTTTCGGAAGCGCTCTATGCGGCACCCGGGGTAAGTCAACTTCTCGCCGGTCGCAACGTCGTCGCGTTCGACGCACCGCTTCGGGGTGTCGAGGGAGCAGCGTGCGTCTATCGCGTGACGGACATGTAGACCGCAGCCGCAGCAAATGACGACGTGGAAGCAGTGGCGCGCCGCTCATGCAGCCGCTGTAGGGTGGGCAAAGCGAAGCGTGCCGACCAATTCCGTCGACGCAAGGGAGGCAGAAGGGTGGGCACACTTTCGCCTTCGCTCTTCGATAAGGCGAAAGCTTTGCCCACCCTACGGCAGTCCTGCTTTCATGACATCGGAGAACGTGGCCCGCTCCGAGCTTCACGACAGCTTGCGCTTGCTGCGGAGGCGGATGTGCTCGTCGGCCTCTAACTGGGTCATGCCGAGGAGATAATGCAGCACGTCGAGCCTGTGGCGCTCGGCGATCTGGCGCAACTGAGCCACCTGCTCGGCGATGAACGCGACAGCTTCGTCCGCCCCGCCCTCGCCCGGTTCCTCGCTCCGCGAACGCTTTCCTCCGGCCGACGCGGTCGGCGGCCGCTTCCTTGCTGGTTTCGTCACCAGACCCCATCCGAATCCTTGCCCACCTTCGACTCTACGCCGCCCACCCCACAACTCAAAGGCGGTATTATACAACTTTCGCGATATGAAACTTTGCTCATTTTCGGCCCGTTCAACACCGCTCGATTTGACAGGGACGGCCTCACCACCCATGTTCGGGACGAAACGGCCGACCCGAGTCCCTTCGAATTTGGCCTAGATTTCTCCCGTAAGTTACTGGAACTACATGAATATCGTCATTGTCGAGTCGCCGGCGAAGGCCAAGACGATCAACAAGTATCTGGGCTCGTCCTACGAGGTTCTGGCCTCGTTCGGCCATGTCCGGGACTTGCCGGCGAAGAACGGTTCGGTCGATCCGGACGAAAATTTCAAGATGATCTGGGAGGTCGACCCCAAGGCTGCCGGCCGGCTCAATGACATTGCCAAGTCCCTGAAGGGCGCCGACCGCCTGATTCTGGCCACCGACCCCGATCGCGAGGGCGAGGCGATCTCCTGGCACGTGCTTGAGGTGCTGAAAGAGAAGCGCGCGCTGAAGGACCAGAAGATCGAGCGCGTGGTGTTCAACGCCATCACCAAGCAGGCGGTCTCGGAAGCGATGAAGCATCCACGCCAGATCGACGGTGCGCTGGTCGACGCCTACATGGCGCGCCGCGCGCTGGATTATCTGGTCGGTTTCACCCTCTCCCCCGTGCTGTGGCGAAAGCTGCCGGGCGCCCGCTCGGCCGGCCGCGTGCAGTCGGTGGCGCTGCGCCTCGTCTGCGACCGCGAGCTCGAGATCGAGAAATTCGTCGCCCGTGAATACTGGTCGCTGATCGCAACCCTGTTGACGCCGCGCGGCGACGCCTTCGAGGCTCGTCTCGTCGGCGCCGACGGCAAGAAGATCCAGCGGCTCGACATCGGCACCGGCGCGGAAGCGGAAGACTTCAAGAAGGCGCTGGAACTGGCTACCTACGCGGTGACCGCGGTCGATGCCAAGCCCGCCCGGCGCAATCCGCAGGCGCCCTTCACGACCTCGACACTCCAGCAGGAAGCCAGCCGCAAATACGGCTTTGCACCCGCGCATACGATGCGGATCGCACAGCGGCTCTATGAGGGCATCGACATCGGCGGCGAGACCACTGGACTTATTACTTATATGCGTACCGACGGCGTGCAGATCGCGGGTGAAGCAATCACCCAGGCGCGCAAGGTGATCGGCGAGGACTACGGCAACGCCTACGTGCCGGACAGCCCGCGCCAGTACCAGACCAAGGCCAAGAACGCGCAGGAAGCGCACGAAGCGATCCGCCCGACCGACCTCTCCCGCCGTCCCGCCAGCATGGCCCGCAAGCTCGACGCCGACCAGGCCAAGCTCTACGAGCTGATCTGGAAGCGCACCATCGCGAGCCAGATGGAAGCGGCTGAGCTGGAGCGCACCACCGTCGACATCACGGCAAAGGCAGGCGCCCGCACGCTGGAGCTGCGCGCCACCGGGCAGGTCATCAAGTTCGACGGCTTCCTGGCGCTCTACCAGGAGGGCCGCGACGACGAGGAGGACGAGGACTCTCGCCGCCTGCCCGCGATGAGCGAGGGCGAGGCCGTCAAGCGCCAGTCGCTGTCCGTCACCCAGCATTTCACCGAGCCGCCGCCGCGCTTCTCGGAAGCCTCGCTCGTCAAGCGCATGGAAGAGCTCGGCATCGGCCGGCCCTCGACCTATGCCTCGATCCTCCAGGTCCTGAAGGACCGCGGCTACGTCAAGCTCGAGAAGAAGCGCCTGCATGGCGAGGACAAGGGCCGCGTCGTGGTCGCGTTCCTGGAGAGCTTCTTCAGCCGCTACGTCGAATACGACTTCACCGCGGGTCTGGAGGAGCAGCTCGACCGCATCTCCAACAACGAGATCTCCTGGCAGCAGGTGCTGAAGGACTTTTGGCGCGACTTCATCGGCGCCGTCGACGAGATCAAGGATCTGCGCGTCGCGCAGGTGCTCGACGTGCTCGACGAGATGCTGGGGCCGCACATCTATCCGCCCCGCGCCGATGGCGGCGACGTCAGGCAGTGCCCGAGCTGCGGCAGCGGCAGGCTCAACCTGAAAGCCGGCAAGTTCGGCGCCTTCGTCGGCTGCTCGAACTATCCGGAATGCCGTTACACGCGCCAGCTCGCCGCGGACGGCGAGACCACCGCTGACCGTTCGCTCGGTCAGGATCCCGACACCGGTTTCGACGTCTGGGTGAAGGCCGGCCGTTTCGGGCCGTATATCCAGCTCGGCGAGCAGAAGGACTATGAGGAAGGCGAGAAGCCGAAGCGCGCCGGCATCCCGAAGGGCACCTCGCCCGGCGATGTCGACCTCGAGCTTGCGCTAAAGCTGTTGTCGCTGCCGCGCGAAATCGGCAAGCATCCGGAGACCGGTCAGCCGATCACCGCCGGTCTCGGCCGCTTTGGGCCATTCGTGAAGCACGAGAAGACGTACGCCAGCCTGGAAGCCGGCGACGAGGTGTTCGACATCGGCCTCAACCGCGCGGTGACGCTGATCGCGGAGAAGGTCGCGAAGGGCCCGAGCCGCCGCTTCGGCGCCGACCCCGGCAGGGCGATCGGCGACCACCCGACGCTCGGCACCGTCACCGTGAAGAGCGGCCGCTACGGCGCCTATGTCACGGCAGGTGGCGTCAACGCGACGATCCCTGCCGAGTTCGAAAAGGACGCGATCACCCTGCCCCAGGCTATCGCGCTGATCGACGAGCGCGCGGCCAAAGGTGGCGGCAAGACCAAAGCAAAGAAGGCGAAGGCGACCAAGACCACGGCAAAGACTGCCGAGGGCGAGGATCCGCCCAAGCCAGCAAAGAAACCGGCCGCGAAAAAAGCCGCGGCCAAAACGAAATCTGAATCAACCAGCAAGGCACGCGCAGCCGTGTCGTCGACGGCCAAGACGTCGCCGACCAAGGGATCTGCCGCGGCCAAGGCACCGGCCAAGAAGAGTGCCGGCAAGAATTAGAGGTTAAGTGAAACGTAAGAATGACCATGGCTTTCCCGACCGGAACGCCATCGTCGCCTTCATCAAGGCAAATCATGGAAACGTCGGAACCCGCGAGATCGCGCGCGAGTTCGGCCTGAAGAACGCCGACCGCATCGAGCTCAAGCGCATGCTGCGCGAGCTCGCCGATGACGGAATCATCAAGAAGAAGCGCCACAAGGTTTCGGAGCCGGACAGCCTGCCGCCAACGCTCCTCGCCGACATCACCGGCCGCGACGCCGATGGCGAGTTGATCGCCTCCCCCGCCGAATGGGACGAGGTCGAGAGCGGCGAACCGCCGAAAATCCTCATCGAGATGCCCCGCCGGCCGAAGCCGGGCACGGCGGCCGGCGTCGGCGACCGCGCCCTGCTTCGCATCGAGCGCTCCGACGAGACCGAAGGCCCCGCCTGGCGCGGCCGCATCATCAAGGTCATCGACAAGGCCAAGAGCCGCATCCTCGGCGTCTTCCGCAGCCTGCCCGAGGGCGGCGGACGGCTCGTACCGGTCGACAAGAAATTTGCCGACCGTGAACTCAACATTGCGAAGACCGAGACGCAAGGCGCAGAGGATGGCGACCTCGTCAGCGTCGACATCGTGCGCTCGCGCGGCTTTGGCCTGGCCTCGGGTCGGGTGAAAGAAAAGCTCGGCTCGGTCAAGTCGGAGAAGGCGATCAGCCTGATCGCGATCTACGCCCACGACATCCCCCTGCAATTCTCCCCAGGCGCGATGCGCGATGCGGAAGCTGCGGAGCCGGCGAACCTGAAAGGGCGCGAGGACTGGCGCGACGTCCCGCTCGTCACCATCGATCCGCCCGATGCCAAGGATCATGACGACGCGGTGCATGCGCAAGCAGACGAGGATCCCAACAACAGGGGCGGCTTCATCGTCAATGTCGCGATTGCGGATGTGAGCTTCTACGTCCGCCCTGGCACTGCGCTCGACCGTGATGCGATCGACCGCGGCAACTCCGTCTATTTCCCCGACCGCGTCGTGGCGATGCTGCCGGAGCGGATCTCCAACAATCTGTGCTCGCTGGTGCCGGGCGAGCCGCGCGGCGCACTTGTCGTGCGGATGGTGATCGGCCCCGACGGCCGCAAGCGCTCGCACTCGTTCCATCGCATCCTGATGCGCTCGGCCGCCAAGCTGCACTATGCGCAGGCGCAGGCCGCGATCGACGGCCGGCCGGATGACACCACCGGCCCCCTGCTCGATCCGATCCTCAAGCCGCTCTATGCCGCCTACGCCTGCGTCAAGCGCGCCCGCGACGAGCGCGATCCGCTCAATCTCGATCTGCCCGAGCGCAAGATCCTGCTGAAGAGCGACGGCACGGTCGATCGCGTCGTCGTACCCGAAAGGCTGGACGCGCATCGCCTGATCGAGGAGTTCATGATCCTCGCCAACGTCGCGGCGGCCGAGATGCTGGAGAAGAAGTCGCTGCCGCTGATCTATCGCGTGCACGACGAGCCGACGCTGGAAAAGGTCCACGCGCTTCAGGAGTTTCTGGAGACGCTCGACGTTCCCTTTGCCAAGAGCGGCCCGCTGCGCCCGACCCTGTTCAACCGCGTGCTGGCTCAGCTCGAGGGGCACGACTACTACCCGCTGGTGAGCGAGGTGGTGCTGCGCGCACAGGCGCAAGCCGAGTACTCCGCCGAGAATTATGGCCATTTCGGTCTCAATCTGCGCCGCTACGCGCATTTCACCTCGCCGATCCGCCGCTACGCCGATCTCGTCGTGCATCGCGCGCTGGTTCGCGCGCTGGGCCTTGGCGAAGGCGCGCTGCCCGACAGCGAGACACCGGAAACCCTAAGCGAAGTCGCCGCGCATATTTCAGTCACCGAGCGGCGCGCGATGAAGGCCGAGCGCGAGACCGTCGACCGGCTCATTGCGCATCATCTCGCCGATCGCATCGGCGCGACCTTCCAGGGCCGCGTGTCCGGGGTCACGCGTGCCGGCCTGTTCGTCAAGCTCGACGACACCGGCGCCGACGGGCTGATCCCGATCCGATCCCTCGGCACGGAATATTTCAACTATGACGAGAGCCGCCATGCCCTCGTCGGCTCGCGCAGCGGTGCCATGCATCAGCTGGGTGATGTCGTCGACGTCCGTCTGGTAGAAGCTGCTCCCATTGCCGGCGCGCTGCGCTTCGAGCTGTTGTCGGCGGGCGAGAGCGCGCCGCGTGGCCGCAGGGATTTTCGTCCGCAGCGCAAAGCGGCGAAGGCGCGACCCGGACGCAGTCCCGAGACGAGGCGCAAGCCGGAGAAGCAGAAGAAGTCCGGCAAGGGCAAGAAGGGCAAGGGCGCGAAAGGCAAGGGAAAGAACAAGGCATGGAAGCGATGAGCACCACGCCAAAGATCTGGACGCGCGAGACCGGCCTCGTCGAGAAGCGCGACGTCTGGGGTGCGATGAAGCGCGGCTTTCGCGGCCGCTGCCCGCGTTGCGGCCAGGGCAAGCTGTTCCGCGCGTTCCTCAAAACCGCGGACAACTGCTCATCCTGCGGGCTCGACTTCACGCCGCATCGCGCCGACGATCTGCCGGCCTATCTCGTGATCGTCATCGTCGGCCACATCGTGGTGCCGAGCATCCTCTGGATCGAGACCAACTACACCACGCCAGCCTGGATCAGCTTTGCGGCCTATCTCCCCTTCACCTTCATCGCCTCGCTCGCGCTCTTGCAGCCGGTGAAGGGCGCCGTGGTCGGCCTGTAATGGGCCCTGCGCATGCACGGCTTTGACGACAATCCGCCGGATGGTATTCCGCCGGTGTAACAAGAATGAAGAAAACCGTTCGGGTGAGGAAATGACTGAAGCGGCGCAGGCGGAAAAAGAAAGGGTTCACGACGAGAAGGAGCCCGATCACCATCCTTATTTTCGGCCGAAGGATGCCGCCACCCTGATCCTCGTTGATCGCAGCGGCTCCATTCCAAAAGTGCTGGTCGGCAAGCGCCACGACAAGGTGGTGTTCATGCCCGGCAAGTTCGTCTTCCCCGGCGGCCGCGTCGACAAGGCCGACTATCGCGTGCCCTGCGCGGCGCCGATCACGCCGGAGCTTCAGGCCAATCTGTTCAAGGGCAGCCCGAGGACGGAGGCCTCGCGTGCAAAATCGCTTGCGATCGCCGCGATCCGCGAGGCCTGCGAGGAAACCGGTCTCTGCCTCGGGCGTCAGCACGACGGCAACGCGCCGAAGCTTGACGGCCCCTGGCAACCGTTTGCCGATGCGGGCCTCCTGCCCGATCCCTCCGGCCTGTTCCTGATCGCGCGCGCAATTACGCCCCCCGGCCGCGTCAAGCGCTTCGACACGCGCTTCTTCACCGCGGATGCCTCTGCCATCACCCATCGTGTCGAGGGCGTGGTGCATGCCGATGCCGAGCTGGTCGAGCTGGTCTGGGTCGAGCTCGGCTCACAGCCGCTCGCCGACCTGCATCCGATGACGCGGAACGTGCTCAATGAGCTGGACAAGCGGCTCGCCACCGGCCCGCTCCGCCATGACGCACCGGTGCCGTTCTTCCATTTCTACGGCGGCAAGATGCAGAAGGATATTTTGAGCTGACCTGAGACGGATCACTCGTCCGCGTCAGGCTCCGTGCCGACATAGTCGCGTGCCGGAAGCTTGAGCTTGCGACCGAGCTCGTTCGCAAGTTCGGTCGCGTCTTCGCGCCTGGTGAAGCTCGACAGCGTGATCGGCGTGGTGCCCTTGTTGCCGCAGAGGTTGACGTCGTACACCGTCAGCTCCGCATCGCAGTCATCGGTGATGCTGATGAGGTGGTAGTCCGACAGATTGCGCGAGCTGCGGATATTCAGCGGGCCAAACTGCCTGGTGATGACGACCTGGCGCAGCGTCTCATTCAGAACGATGAAATAGCGGAATGTCAGCAGGATCAGACCGGGAATGCCGACCGCAAGGCCAAGACCCGTGAAGACCAGCACAGGCACCCAGTCATCGGCCAATCGACCGAATCCGGACAGGTCCTGTCGCAACCCGAGGGCGACGTTCCAAAGCAGGTAGGCGCTCGCCGCAAGCAGCGGCAGCGACAGCAGCCGGCCGATCCAGGGCATCGGCCGATCGATGCGAATTGTACCGTCCACCGCCATTGCGCTGGCCATTGCCTGTCTCCTCACGGGCCGAAGTCATCGCTTGGTCGGACCAGGACGCCGATCGGTTCGAGGGAGAAGCTCCCTCCTCCCGTCATTTCGGGGCGCGCCACTTGGCGCCAGCCCGGAATGACGAATGTGCTGAGGGGCGAGAGAAAAACAAAAAATTGTTCTGCGCGTGGCCGATGGCACAAGCGGGCGCCGCACCTATGTCATCTCGAACGACATCCAGCATGGACACGGGGCGATGGCACAACGGCAACTCAAGCTCGGGGCGTTCATGCGCCCGGTCTCAATCCACACCGGCGCCTGGCGCTATCCGGGCGCCTGGCCCGACGCCAATTTCAATTTCGGCCACATCAAGACGCTGATCAGGAAACTCGAGGCCGGCAAGTTCGATGCGTTCTTCATGGCCGATCACCTCGCCGTGCTCAACATGCCGATCAACGCCTTGAAGCGCAGTCACACCGTGACCTCGTTCGAGCCGTTCACGCTTCTGTCAGCGCTCTCCGCCGTGACCGAGCGCATCGGCCTGATCGCGACGGGCTCAACCACGTTCGACGAGCCCTATCACGTCGCGCGGCGTTTTGCTTCGCTCGACCATCTCAGCGGCGGTCGCGCCGGCTGGAATATCGTCACCACCTCGAATCCCGACGCGGCGCTGAATTTCGGTCTCGACGATCACATGGAGCACGCCGAGCGCTACAAGCGCGCGAGAGAATTCTATGATGTCGTCACCGGCCTCTGGGATTCCTTCGCAGACGATGCCTTCGTGCGCGACGTCGAAAGCGGCCTGTTCTTCGATCCCTTGAAGATGCATGTGCTCGACCACCAGGGCAAATATCTGAAGGTGCGCGGTCCCCTCAACATCGCCCGTCCCGTCCAGGGCTGGCCGCTCATCGTGCAGGCCGGTGCGTCCGAGGACGGCAAGCAGCTCGCCGCCGAGACCGCGGAGGCTGTGTTCACCGGCGGCGGGAGCCTTGCCGACGGGCAGAAGCTCTATGCCGACATCAAGGGCCGGATGGAGAAGGTCGGCCGCGATCCCGAGCATCTCAAAATCCTGCCCGGGGCTTTCGTCGTGGTCGGTGACAGCGTCGATGAGGCCAAGGAGAAGCGTGCGCTGCTTGACAGCCGCGTGCACTACGACAGCGCCATCGCCTCGCTCTCGGTCATCCTCGGCACGGACGCGAGCGGCTTCGACCCCGATGGACCGCTGCCGCCGATCCCGGAGACCAACGCCAGCAAGAGCGGCCGGCAGCGGATGGTCGACCTTGCGGCGCGCGAAAAGCTGACCGTACGCCAGCTCGCCCAGCGCGTCGGCGGCTATGGCGGGCTCTCCTTCGTCGGCACGGCCAAGACCATCGCCGACCAGATGGAGGAGTGGCTGGTCGGGCGCGGGTCCGACGGCTTCAACATCATGTTCCCGTTCCTGCCCGCCGGCCTCGACGATTTCGTCGACAAGGTCGTCCCGGAACTGCAACGGCGCGGGATTTTCCGGAAAGAGTACGAAGGGACCACTTTGAGGGAGAATCTGGGCCTGCCGCGGCCGAAAAACCGGTTCTTCGAGGGTTAATCGGGCCGATTTGGGCGAGTTTCTGGCCGCAAAACCTTGACTTTGGGCGGTTTGTGGCTAGGTTGCCGGCCAACGCGGGCCGTTTGGCCGGCTCCAGATTCCCTTCAATTTTGAGGTCCTGAACATGGCCAAAGCGGTCACCATCAAGGTCAAGCTCGTGTCCTCGGCTGACACCGGCTTCTTCTACGTCGCCAAGAAGAACTCGCGCACCATGACCGAGAAGCTGGTCAAAAAGAAGTACGACCCGGTCGCGCGCAAGCACGTCGAATTCAAGGAAGCCAAGATCAAGTAGGATCGCGGCAACACGCTGAAACGACTTTGACGGGGCCTTCGCGGCCCCGTTTTTATTTGCGGCCGTTTTTATTTACCGGTGTTGGTCGTAGCCTTGGCGTCCATGAGCGCAACCCTGAACGAGGGAAACGTGGGTGGCTACTCGGTCGCCTATGGCCGCGACGACACCTATTTCCCCGTCTACGTGACGGCGGCACTGGCCGCGATCTTCTGCACCGCCGCCCTCCTCACCGGCGCTTTCTACTGGCTCCTGCTCGCGGCGCTTGCAGCCAGCTTCACCTATTACAACATTCCGCTGCTCGAGACCGGCCGTCCCACCATCGGCGCCAATCAATACGGCATCTTCGTCCAGGCCTTCGGCCTGATCCGGTGGCGCGCCATCGAGCGCATCGATCTCGTCGAGATCGCCGAACGCGCGATGACCGTGCACGAGCTGCAAATAGTCCTCAACGCGCCGCTCACCAGCGCGCTGGTCGCCGACTGGCGCAAGCAGCCGTCCTGGCGCTGGCTGATGCGCCTGCCCTGGCGGATGAGCCACACCAACATGGTGCGGATCAATGTCGAGCCGTTCGACCAGCCGCCCGACATGATCCATCGCACCTTCCTGAGGATGTGGCGCTACTACCGCAGCTAGGGCGTACTCATGAATCCGTGATGTCCGCGTTCGGTGGTCGAGCAGACACGCGGCACCGAACCCGGCATGTCGGCTTGTGACCGATTCCGTTGAAAAAGGCCGCGGTTGCGACTCAGAGATACCAGTGATTCAGTCTGTCTAGTTGGCAGGACTGAAGATCATGATGGGACATCGGCAAGTCGAACAGGCTGCTTTGTTCTATGAGTTCTCGCTCGAGAGGCACGTCCCTTCCGACCATTTGCTTCGCTCGATCGATAGGTTTGTCGACCTTGAACAGGTCAGGCAGGATCTGGCGCCTTTCTACAGCAGCATCGGCCGGCCTTCGATCGATCCGGAGCTAATGATCCGGATGCTTTTAATCGGCTACTGCTTCGGCATCAGATCGGAGCGGCGCCTTTGCGATGAGGTCCACCTTAATTTAGCCTACCGGTGGTTCTGCCGGCTCGGTCTGGACGGCGCAGTGCCAGATCACTCGACCTTTTCCAAGAACCGGCATGGTCGCTTCCGGGAGAGCGATCTGTTCCGTCGCGTGTTCGAAAGCGTTTTGCGCCGCTGCATCGAGGAGCGACTGGTCGGCGGTGAGGGAT
>NZ_JBANBA010000085.1:0-42502 GCF_059803475.1 Bradyrhizobium sp. UFLA05-89
CAAACAGCCGCGCGCGCCTTTTGTCTCAACACCGTCATTGCGAGTTTGGGGCGCGCACGCGCCACACTCTCATCGTCATCGCCCGCGAAAGCGGGCGATCCAGTATTCCAGAGAGCGTGCGAGGATACGGAGAGGCTGCGGCGTACTGGATTCTCCGCTTTCGCGGGGAATGACAACGGTGGCTGAGGCGAGGCTCGCGAACGCAGGACAGCTCACACACGCTCGCAACGCCGGGAGTGAACACAAATGCCCCGCCTAATCTCCCCCCTCGTTCTGGCCCTCGTTGGTCTCGTTCTGCTTGGCGACGGCGCCTACATCCACGCCAAGGCATGGCTGGCGCAGGTGCTGCTGGAACGCGCGTTCATCAGGAGCATCGCAACTGGGCAGCCGATCAAGCCATGGTCATGGGCGGATACGTGGCCGGTGGCACGGATCGAGGTGAAGCGGATCGGCGCCAGCGCCATCGTGCTCGCCGGCAGCAGCGGCCAGGCACTCGCCTTCGGTCCCGGACATGTCGAACAGACCGCGGACGCGGGCGAGCGCGGCGTCGCCGTCTACGCAGCACACCGCGACACGCATTTCCGTTTCTTGAAGGATGTTGCGATCGGCGACGAGATCGAGGTCACACGTGGCGACGGCAAGCGCTTCGACTACCGGGCCGACTCCTCCGCCATTGTGCGCTTCGACGCCTCGGGCATCGATCCCAACGCGCAAGGCTACGAGCTCGTGCTGTCGACCTGCTGGCCGTTCAACGCGCTCACGCCGGGTCCGGACCGTTACATCCTGCACGCGACGCTGATTGGAACCGGCAGCTAAAGGGCGAATTATCATCGCGCCTTGGGTTCTTGTTCGAGCATGAATCTCCGCGTTCCGCGTTTGTCGCGAGGGAGAACCGCTTCACACTTTTCGCGATCATGCTCCGAGTTTGTCATCGCGGCCATCCCGTGGGATGGTGGCAAGGCCGTACCGCGCCAGATCCAACCGTGTGACCATGCATTCACAAGTTCAGTACCTGCCGATCACACCCGGCCTGTTTTCCGTCCTGGTGCTGCTGTTCGCCGGGCTGATCGTCCTGATCCAGCTCCGCATCCTGCGCTATGCCTATATGA
Source organism: Bradyrhizobium sp. UFLA05-89 (assembly GCF_059803475.1). Lineage (NCBI taxonomy): Bacteria > Pseudomonadati > Pseudomonadota > Alphaproteobacteria > Hyphomicrobiales > Nitrobacteraceae > Bradyrhizobium > Bradyrhizobium sp. UFLA05-89. Next base: position 1,110 of record NZ_JBANBA010000085.1, read on the forward strand.
AGCTTGGCGTCGGACCGGGCGTTGCGCTGCTGCTGTTGTTCGGCTCGCTGATCGGCAGCTATTTCAACATCCCGGTCACGGTGCTGCCCGGCAAGGCGGTGCGCTCGGGCGAGATCGTCGATTTCTTCGGCATGCGCTATGTTGTGCCGCTGGTGACGCAATGGCCGGGCACGGTGCTTGCGGTGAATGTCGGCGGCGCTGTGATCCCGACATTGATGTCGAGCTATCTCGTGCTGCGCTACCAGCTCTGGCTGAAGGCTGCGATCGCGGTGATCGCGATCGCCTTCGTCATCCACATGATGGCAACACCAGTGCAGGGTGTCGGCATTGCGGTTCCCGTCTTCGCGCCTGTCGTGGTCACGGCGATCCTGGCCTTCCTGCTGTCGCGCGAATATGCCGCACCGCTCGCCTATATCGGCGGCTCGATGGGCACCCTGATCGGAGCCGATTTACTCAACCTCGACAAGATCGGCAATCTCGGCGCCCCCGTCGCGTCGATCGGCGGCGCCGGCACATTCGACGGCATCTTCCTGACGGGCATCCTGGCCGTGCTGCTGGCTGGCATCGCCTCGCCCCCAAGACCCAGGGAGGTCTGGTGAGAGCTTCTCATGTCGCGCACAATTAACGGTGGCTTCTAACCATGGCTTCCGGACACCCGTTTTGAGCGGGGAACTGAACTGGCATCTCGGGCCGTAGACGTATACAGAGCGGCTCGTAGCGAGCGGCTCGGCCGGTCGAATTTTGATACTGCATTCCTGTTGCGGAACTTTTATTGATGGACAACGAATTCAAGCAGAAGGTCTTGCAACAGCTCGATCAGATCGAAAGTCGCATCGCACTTCTCGAGAGAAACCAGCATCTCATCGCCGCGGGACAAAGACGGGAGTCGCTGCGCAGCCTCTGGCGGCGGCCGCCGATGTGGACGTTCGAGCAATATCCGCCGCGCCTGCTCAACGTGAACGGCTTTCAGCCCGCGCCACCGGCACCTGCGAACGCACTGCGGATCGCGATGGTGACACCGAGCTACAATCACGTGCACTATCTCGACGCCACCATCGACAGCATCCTCAACCAGAACTATCCGAACCTGCACTATCACGTGCAGGATGGCGCCTCGATCGACGGAACGGCTGAGCTGCTGAGCAAGCGCGGCAACAGCCTGAGCTGGCGCAGCGAGCCCGACAGGGGCCAGTCCAACGCCATCAACATCGGCTTTTCCGGCGTCGACTGCGAGATCATGGCGTACCTCAACAGCGACGATATGCTGCTGCCCGGCACGCTTGCCTATGTCGCCAACTATTTCATGTCCAATCCGAACGTCGACATCGTCTATGGACATCGCGTGTTCGTCGACCGCGACGGGCTGGAGGTCGGCCGCGCCGTGCTACCGCCCTATCACGGCAAGACGCTCAGATATGCCGACTACATTCCGCAAGAGACCATGTTCTGGCGCAAGCGGGTGTGGGACAAGGTCGGACCGATCGACGAGAACTTCCATTATGCGCTGGACTGGGACTTCATTCTGCGCGCCCAAGCGGCGGGCTTCAAATTCGTCCGCCTGCCGCGCTTTCTATCGTGCTTCCGCATCCACGATGCGCAGAAGACCGCCGCCACCTATGCGGTCGGCGTGAAGGAAATGGGAATCCTGCGGCGGCGCGTGCTGGGTATTGATCCGACGCAGGCCGAGATCCGCCGTGTCATCGCGCCTTATCTCGCGCTCCAGATCGCCTATCACTACGGCTACAAGTTCGGCCTCCTGAAATACTGATTGCGGCACGCCCTATTCCGCGCGGCGGCATGCGGGCCGCACGGTTGCCACCCATGCGAACTCACCCTACAAAAGCGGACGTGCCGACAAGAACGCGCGCCAAGAAGAACAAGGTGAGGAACCATGGAAGCAAAGGTAACTGCTGCGACCGCCCTGCCATGGTCTCCAGCTCCCGATGCCAGCGACGTCGTGAAGGGCATCCACGCGATGCTGCATCCGCGCAACATCGTGCTGGTCGGCGCCACCGACAAGCCCGGCAACTATGCCGAGCGCATCTGGAACAACCTGATCAAGTACCGATTCGCAGGCTCGTTGTTTCCGATCAACGCAAAGCGCGAAACGATCTGGGGCGTGTCCTGCTACAAGGACTTTTCAAGCCTCCCCGAAACGCCCGATCACGTGCTGGTGCTGGTGCCGGCGCGCTTTGCCGTGCAAGTGATCCGCGATGCCGCCGCAGCCGGCGCGCGCTCTGCCACCATCGTCACCTCGGGCTTCAGCGAGTTGCAGGATGAGGAGAGCCAGAAACTCGCAGCCGAATTGCAGCAGGCGATACGCGAGACCGGCCTCGCCGTCACCGGGCCGAACTGCCTGGGAAACTTAAGCGCGGGCGAAAAACTCTTCACCAATATCGACGACCGCGTCGTCACCATGGAACGGGGCACGGTGGCGATCGCCGGACAGTCCGGGGCCATCGTGATGGCGATCCGCCAAGCGCTGGAGGATCGCGGCGTTGGTGTCGGCTACATGGTGACCACCGGCAACGAGGCCGGACTCGAGACGCCGGATCTGATGCGCTATTTCGCCGAGGATCCGAGTGTCCGCGTGATCGTCGTCTATCTCGAGGGCGTGCGTAACACCAAGGCGTTTCGCGACGCCTGCAAGGCGGCGCGTGCCGCCAGCAAGCCGGTGATCGCGCTCAAGCTCGGCGCCTCCGAGGGCGGCCGGGCGGCGGCAATGGCGCATACCGGTGCGCTTGCGGGGTCCATCGAAACCTTCGACGCGATCGCAACGCGCGAGGGCGTGATCCGCGTGCGCGGTCTCGACGAGTTGATCGAGACCACCGAATGTTTCGTGCACAGCACTGTGCCGAAAGGCAATCGCCTTGCGGCGGTGACACTCTCGGGCGGCAAACGCGGGCTCCTGATCGATGCCTTCTATGCGGCCGGGCTCGATTTTGCGGCGCTGAGCCCGCATGTCAGCGGCGAGCTCGCAAAGATGTTGGGTCCCGGCTCGATCGTCGGCAATCCGCTCGACGCCGGCTTTGCGGCGGTGGTCGATCCCTCCGTGTACATGAGATCGATCAAGCTGATGATCGACGATCCCGACATCGACATCGTCATCATCGATGCTGAGCTGCCGAAGGCGCCACATGAGCAGCGCGAGCGCAACTTGCGCATCGTCAACGAGATGGCGACCAGGGCGGCAAAGCCGGTGATCTACATCAGCGCCATGTCGATCGGCTTCACCGAGTTCACGAAAGCCTTACGCAAATCGCTACCGCATATCGCTGTCATGCAGGGCCTCGACCGTGCCGTGACCGCGGTCAAGTCGCTGCTCGACTACGCAAAGCTCGCCAAGGAAGTGCCTGATGTCGTCGCAAGCTCGAAGCCCGCGGCGCGCAACTTGCTGGAAAAGACGCTAAGGGCCGCCACCGGCGCCGCGCTCGACGAGGTCGCATCGAAGAAGCTGTTGAAGGCCTACGGCATCCCGATCTCCAAGGAAGGAATCGCGCAGACGCCGGCCGACGCCGTGAAGATCGCCAAGCAGATCGGTTTCCCCGTGGTCGCCAAGGTCGTCAGCGCCGAGATCCTGCACAAATCCGACATCGGCGGCGTGGTTCTAAACCTCAACAGCGCGACCGAGGTGAAGCAGGCGTTCAACGACATCACCTCGCGCGTCAAGAAGCTGAAGGGCAAGCCCAGGCTCGACGGCATCCTGATCGCGCAGCAGGTCAAGGCCGATCTCGAGCTCGTGGTCGGCGCATCGCTCGACGCCGAGATGGGGCCGGTGGTGCTGTTCGGCACCGGCGGCGTCGACATCGAGCTGATGAAGGACGTCGCTTTGGCCGGCGCGCCGCTCAATCCTGCCGAGGCTCGGCAGCTGATCGGCCGCACCAAGGCCGGGGTCAAGATGCGCGGTTATCGCGGCAAGCCGAAGCTGGATGAGGCCTCCGCCGTGAAGGCCCTGGTCGGCCTCTCCAACCTGATCGCAGACGCCGGCGACCGGATCGCTTCGATCGACGTCAATCCGTTCCTGATCAATACCAGGACCGGTGTCGCCGTAGACGCACTGATCGTCCTCAACAACGCAGCCGCCCGGCGCGCGGCCCGGCATTGATCGGCTTCCACTGGCCGCGCTTTGCCCATAAAATTGGCGAGCGACTCCGCTTTCCCTGACGCGGGGCACGAGCCGGAACGGATAATGGCGCGCAGAAGCAACTTGATGATCGGAACCGCGACGCTGCTGGCGCTCGCCGTCGCGTTCGGCGGCCTGCTTGGCGTGCAGAAATATCGCGCGGCCCAGAGCCGCAGCCAGTTGCGCGTCGTGTTCGAGGGCGGCTCGGCCAGCGGCCTGCGCCGGGGCGGCCCGGTGAATTTCGACGGCGTACCGGCCGGCCAGATCATCTCGATCAAGCTCGACAATCCCCGCAAGATCGTCGCGCTCGTCATGCTCGACAACGCCGCCCCGATCCGCAAGGACACCGTGGCCGGCATCGAGTTCCAGGGCCTGACCGGGATCGCCGCGATCTCGCTGATCGGTGGCGCGCACTCGGCACCGCCCGTGCCGCTGGATGACGACGGCATTCCCGTGCTGACCGCGGATCTCAGCGACGCCGAATCGATCGTCGAGACCCTGCACAATGTCGACCGCATGATCGTGAGCAACTCGGCCGCGATCAAGGACGGCCTGCGCACATTCGAAGACTATACCGCCGACCTCAAGGGCAAGGGGGAAGAGATCGACGCCGTGATGGGCAAGATCGACAATGGCTTCGCGAGCTTCGACAATGCGGTCACCAAGATCGAGAACGTCGTGCCCGGCTTCGCCGATGGCAAGGCCGACGAGCTGTTCGAGAAGGTGAAGGGGCTGCGCGAGCTCGCCGATACCATGAAGAAGAAGTCGGCGAGCTTCATCGAGGACGGGCGCCGCACCCTCCTCGACATCAGCGAGGCCGCCAACAAGATGGCCGGCACGCCGGTGGCACCGCGACCGCCGCGCAAGCCCACGCAGCAGAAGCAGTGAGCGCCCGGACGGCCCCCCACAAAAATGTCGAAAACAACCCCATGCAAAGTAGGATGGCCCCGCCAGCCCGGATGAGGTGAATCACACCGGAAGCCCCTGATATGTCGGGCAAATCGGCGGCACGCGCCCATCGCGCGCCGATAGTCGCATATCCGCAGCGCATGAACTCAACGGCGGGCCATGGCGGGGTGACGCTACCAGGCGTAGCGCACGACGGCCTTGCCGGCGTAGGAGCGGGTGACGTTGGAGAACTCGCCTTCAAACGTTCCGATCGCGGACCAGCCGTTCATCCACTTCATCTCGGCGGAGGCCGTTGTCAGCGCGGAGTCGCGGGAAAGGGCCGCGCCGTTCACGACAAAGGCCGCGCCCGGCAGCGCCTGGAAGACGGCGCCGATGCTGCGATCCGGATTGAAATCATGCGCCCAGGCGACGCGGCCGCGCAGCGTGACGACGCCGTCGTAGGCAGCAAACGACTTGTCGGTGCGCAGGCCGAGCTCAGTGCGGGTGTCGGTCACGCTCTTGGCCGCATAGGCGAGCGCAAAGGCGTTGGTGCCGACCACCACATTCTCAGCATAGTTCGGCAGGTTGAAATTGGTCGCCTGTAGCGCGGCGTAGGGCGTCACGCCCATCCACGGCGTGACAACGCGGTAGCCACCTTCGATGCGGCCGGAGAACGCGTTTGCGTTGAACTGCGCGCGCAACTGGTCGAAGCCGACAGCCGTGACGGTGCGGTTGGTGGTGACGTCCTGCCAGCCATAAGCGAGCGCCGCCGACACATAGGCCGGCCCGGCCGTGTGACGCAGGAAGGCGCCAGCCTGGAACAGATCGGAGTGGCCCCAGCCAAGCCCGTTGACGCCGAAATTGGTCGCGCCGCCGACAAGCGCAACGCCGGCGAGTGTCGACGGCGAGAAGCGATAGTCGACGCCGACAGCAGTCCCGTAGAGGCTGCTCGTTGTATTGTTCGAACCCAGCGCCGCATTGCCGTTGGTGGTCTGCGAGCCACCATAGCCCGCCGCCCACACGCTCCAGCGCTGATCGAAATCGACCGGCGGCGCCTTGCGATAGATGGATGCAAAAGCATCGCGCGTGCTCTTGCCTGCTGCGGCATAGGCCGCGGCGCCGGTTTCCTGTGCGAAGGGGGTTGCGCCGGTCGCGCCACCGCGGCTGGTGCCGTAAACGTCCGTCAGCAGGCTGAGGAACAGGTTCATCGCATTGAACGTGGTCTGCTGCGCGCCGGTCGCGGATTCGCCGGAGGCCTGCGTCAGACCATTCGGCGACAGCGAGGCATAGACCACGTCAATGCCACCATTGGCATTGAAGAAGTTCGTCAGCGCGTTGGCGACGTTGGTCTGATTGACGTTGAGATTGCCCTTGGCGCCGTAATCCAGCGCGAAATTCAGATAGACGTTGTTGGCGTCATAGCTGAGGGTGGCTATCGCTGCCGGCGCTCCGACCGTATCGGCGCCGCTGAACGTGCCGCTGCGGCCGCCCGTCGCGGTGAGGATCGTATACTGCTTGGCCAGCGTCGTGCCGGCCGCGACGCTGACGCCGACCGAGCCTCCGAGCGTCGCGCTGCCGGTCACGTTGGTGAAGCTCGAGGCGGTCGAGTTGACGCTGACGAGATAGAGCGCGCCGGACTGGAAGGCGAGATTCCCCGCGACGATCATTGACGTCCCCGGCGTGCCGTTACCGGGCAGGAAGATGCCGCCGGTTGCGATCGTGGTGTTGCCGACGGTGCCGCTGCCGGAGAGCGCGCCGCCGGCATTCACCGTGGTCAGGCTCGAGGCTGCGATCGAGCCGTCGACTTGCAGGATGCCGCCATTGACGACGGTGGTGCCGGTATAGGTGTTGAGCCCAGACAGAGCCAGCGTGCCCGCCCCGACCTTCTCGAGGTTGCCCGGGCCGGCGCCCCCGCAGACGCACGGATTGGTGTCCGCGATCACGCCGCTGACCTTGGTCGACAGGTTGTTGCCGCCGACCACCAGCGTGTTGCCGGCGCCGATATAGTAGAAGCCGGAGCCCGCGATCGAGCCCACGGGGATGCGGCCGTCGCCGTTCGGCCCGAGGCTGCCGGAGAAATCGACAAAGCCGGTGCCAGTGGTGATGAGCTGCGCGGTGCCGCCGGTTGAATTGTCGAAGAAGTAGGTCGCGCCGCCGTCATTGGTGGTGATGACAGCGCTGCCGGCAGTGGAGAAGGCGTTGAAGTCGGTCTCGCCGCCATTGTTGTTGGTGATCACGGCGTTGCCGGCAGTCGGCGTGTCGGTGCCGAACGGCTGGCCGAACGCGGTCAAGCCACCCGTGTTGATGATGTTTGCGCCCGAGGCCGACGACTGGTCGACAAAGACGGTGCCGCCGCCATTGCGGTTGGTAATGGTGGCGGTGCCCGCATTGGTCAGGGCGGAAAAGATCGTGCCCGCACCGTCGTTATCGATCCTGGCGGTGCCCGCCGGTCGCCGTATCGGTGCCGCCGTGGGTACCGAACAGCGTGACGCTGCCGATCTGGTTGTTGATCGTGGCACTGCCGGCGCTGCTCGACTCCAGGAACGCGACCGCACCGACATTGGTGTTGGTGATGGTCATCGCGCTCCCGCTGGTCGCGCCCATGAAGGTCGTGAAGCCGCCGTCATTGATCAGTGCGGTGATGCCCGAATTGTTGGCGTTGACGAAGGTAAACCGCCCCTCATTGGTGACCGTGCCGACGATGGAGGCGGTATGGGTGGCGTCGCCGAGCACCAGGCTGGCGCAGACGCAGATCGTCGTGCCGCCGGTATAGGTGTTGGTGCCGAGCAGCGTGACGACGCCGTTGCCGAAGGTGCTGTCGAGAACAGTCAGCTTGCCGGCGCCGTTACCGTCGGTGACGTTGCCGGCGATGGTCAGCACCACGCCATTGGCGTCGATCGCGCTGCCGCTCGCAGAATTGTCGATCTTGAAATTGTTGGTGAAGGTCAGATCGCTCAGACCGTCAGCCTGGAACAAGGCATCCTGAAGCGTGACGGTGCCAGACCCGACCGACGAATTGTTGGTTACCTGCACCGTAGCGCCGATCACGCTTGTGCCGCCCGAATAGGTGTTGACGCCGGAGAGCACCGTCGTGCCGGAGCCGCCGGAGGAATCGATCAGCCGCAGCGCACCAGTGGCGACGAAGCCGCTGTCGTTGGCGATAACACCGGATAGCGTTAAGACCACCCCATTGTTGTCGACAGCGCCGCCATTCGGAGTGACAATAAAGCCATTGGTGAAAGTCAGGTCGCTGGCACCATCGGTCTGGAACGTGCCGCCGTTAAGCCTCACCGCGCCGGTGCCGACGGAGTTGTTGTTGGTGACCTGCACGGTGCCGGCCGAAATCAAAGTACCGCCGGTGTAGGTGTTGTTGCCTGATAAATTGAGCGTGCTCGCGCCGAGTTGCCAGACTTGCGCGAGTGAAAGCTGACCTATGTTGTTGGAGATCGAGATGACCTGGCCCGAGTTCGCCTGGTTGAAGATACCATAGGCGCCTGAGTCGAATTTGATGTCGGCACCGCTCACCGAATAAGACTGCGAATTCGCGGTGAAGGTCCACGAATAGGGCGTGACCGTACTGGTCACGTCGATCGACGCCGATCCGGTCGCGTCAAAAATCGCGCCCTGGCCGTTCGTCACGGGCGGCGCGCCGGCAGGCGGATTGGACCAGTTGGATCCAAGATTATAGATGGACGTCGCAGTCGTGCTGCCGGTACCGCCCCAAGTGTAAAATTGCGCGCGCGCCGATCCCATCAGCAACAGGCTTGCGGCGGCCGCGGCGCAGAAGGCCAGCGCCGTCGAGCCTCGAAGCGCCCGGCCTCGAAACAACAAATAAAACACTTCAACGCCCCATTCCCCCGGCGCCCTGGGGCGCCGTCGGACGCAACGCTAGCACGGGGTGTTCCGCAATTTTGCGGTTGGCTTCTGAATTTTGCTGAACTGCTTCCGAAAGTGGAACTTTCCGCAGGGGGTGTTGTACCCGCGCAACGCTTGGTCGGCTGGTCCTCTCAACCAGAGCACGATTCGCCCGTTGAGGCGTTCCCTTGCTACAAATGAGTTCGGACGCTGCTCGCGCAACAAACGATGTCGTCCTGGCGAAGGCCAGGACCCATGACCACGGGGAGCAGTTTGGCGAAGACTTGTTGCCGTAAGACGACCAGCATCCTTGCTCGATAGATTCCGCGGTACGGGACCCAGCCCCCGTGCGCAATTGCGCACTAGGAGAGGACGACAGCGGTGGTGTGGCAACGGCTAGCCACCTCACCCGTAAACGAACGCCTTGTCATCGAGATCAGTCTTCGGAATCGCGTCCTTCTCGGTCCAGTAATCCTGGCTATGCTGCCACTCCGGCTTGTCGCCGCGCTTCGGCAGCAGGTCCATGTTGCGCATCATGTAGCCGGGGTTGAAGTTTTCCGGATCGATCCAGGGCAGGATCGGCATGTTGTGGTCTTCGGCACGCAGCTTGACCTCGACCTTGCTGGCGCCCTTCTCCTTCATGTGGCCGAGAAGCCGGCAGACGAAATCGGCGACGAGATCGACGCGCAGCGTCCAGCTGGCGCGGAAATAGCCGAATACCCAGACCATGTTCGGCACGCCCGTGAACATCATGCCGCGATAGGTGACGGTGTCGCCGAAGGCGAGCGGTTTGCCGTCGATCTCGAAGGCGATGTCGCCGAGCGCGGCGAGATTGAAACCGGTGGCGGTGACGATGACATCGGCTTCGAGCAGCTTGCCGGATTTGAGCTGGATGCCGTTCTCGACGAAGCACTCGATCTCGTCGGTGACGACCGAGGCCTTGCCGCCGGCGATGCCCTTGAACAGATCGGCATCCGGCACGAAAGCGATGCGCTGCCGCCATGGCCGATATGTCGGCGTGAAATGCGTCTCGACATCGTAGTCCGGACCGAGAATCGCACTGATCTGCCCGATCAGCTCCTTCTTCACCTCTTCGGGCTTGGCCACGCAGAGTTTTGTGAATGCATCCTGCTCGAACAGGATCTTCCGCCGCACGATCTCGTGGATCCACTCCTCATCCACCTGGAGCCTGCGCAACTCCTCCGCAATCTCGATCGCATTGCGCCCGATGCGGAAATAGGTCGGCGAGCGCTGGAGCATGGTGACGTGTGCGCATTTGTCGGCGATGTTGGGCAGCAGCGTCGCGGCCGTTGCACCCGAACCGATCACCACGACCCTCTTGGCCGTGAGATCGAGATCATCCGGCCAGGTCTGCGGGTGGACGACGCGGCCCTTGAATCGGTCCATGCCCTTCCATTCCGGCGTGTAGCCTTCGGAATGGCGATAATAGCCCTGGCACATCCAGAGGAAGTTTGCGGTAAAGGTCTTGGCCTCACCGGTGTCGGTGGTCACAGATTCGATGGTCCAGAGATTCCTCTCGCTCGACCAGCGTGCCGAATGGATCTTGTGCTTGTAGCGTATGTGCCTGCCGAGATCGTTCTCCTCGATCACGTCGTTCATGTAAGCGAGGATCTCCTCGGCAGTCGCGATCGGCGGCCCCACCCATGGCTTGAAGCGATAGCCGAAGGTGTGCAGATCGCTGTCGGAGCGGATGCCGGGATAGCGATGCGTGATCCAGGTGCCGCCGAAGCTGTCTTTCGTCTCCAGGACGACGAAGCTCGTGCCAGGAAGCTGCTTTGTCAGATGATACGCGCTGCCAATACCGGAGATGCCGGCGCCGACGATCAGGACATCGAAATGTTCAGTGGCTTGCTGCGTGGTGGGCTGCGTACGGACGGCGACATTCATTGTTGATTCTTTGCCTTTTGAGGTCGCCCTTGATCAGGCGACGCGTTTCCTCCGCGACGGGATCATGGTCGCCCACCGCGCTTCCGCTTCAAAATGACATAGATCAAATCGCAATCAAATCACAGCGCCGCACCCCAGCTCCGCGCTGTCTGCAGAATCCAGTCGCGGTAGAGCGTGAGCGGCGTGACACCGGTCATACCGCCGCAGCCCGCGCTGCCATTCGGCCCCGTCGACCAGCTGATGACTCCGACGACGACCGGACCGCTCAGCTTGTCCTCGAATGCGGGACCGCCGGAATCGCCAGTACAGGCGCCGATTCCGGCGCGAACGCCGTTGGTTACGGGGTCCACGAGCCTCATTTGCAAGGTACCGGGCTGGCCGGTCACGACAAGGCCAGCAACGCGCGTCACGCCACTGCTCTTGCCATCGCCAGGCACCGTGACACCGACACCAGCGATGGTGAAGCGACTGCCGATCACGATCGGAATTTGCGGCGCGCCCATCTGGGATGTCGATTTTCCTTTGAGCGGAATTTCGAGTTGCAGCAACGCCACATCGGCGGTCGCGCGATGCGACTGCATGGCCTGCATGTTGAAGCTTGGATGGATCGCGACCGCGCGCACGTTCTGCAATTGCGGCTTGCCGTCGGCGCCATAGTCGAGGATCTTGTATTCCGCTCCGGGCTGCACGCAGTGTGCGGCGGTGAGCACCAGCCTCGTTGCGATCAGACTGCCGGTGCAGAAATTGCCACGCGATCCGACGATCGTGACGATGGAGCGTGCGACGCCTTCGGACTGCGGCGTACCGCCGCCGACGATGGCCTGCGCCGGCACGGTGAAGAGCATCGCCGTCGCGGCGAGCAGGATGGACGTCTTGTTCATGGGCGAGTGTGGTAGCCGCTGGGGCGTCATTAGCCAAGAGACCCCTTAGAAGCGCCTTCTGGAAGAGATCCTTCATGCTGGCCGTTGTGGCAGCAGCGTGCTAGCGGTTTTCACCTGATATCGACGAGGGTAGGACAGTGGCGATCGGGGCTGTGATCTTTGACTTTGGCGGCGTGTTGACGAGCTCGCCCTTCGAGGCCTTCACGCGCTTCGAACAGGAGCGCGGCCTACCTGCCGACATCATCCGCCGCACCAATGCCGCCAATCATCTGGAAAACGCCTGGGCGAAGTTCGAGCGCGCCGAGGTCGACATCGAAACATTTGACCAGCTGTTCGCCGCGGAATCACTTGCGCTCGGCGCGGAGGTGCGCGGCCGCGACGTGCTGCCGCTGTTGCAGGGCGATCTGCGCCCCGAGATGGTCGAGGCGCTGAAGCGCATCAAGACTAAGTTCAAGACCGGCTGCATCACCAATAATCTGCCGGCCAACGCGATCGGCAGCATGACTGGCCGCTCGCTCTACGTCGCCGACGTGATGGTGCTGTTCGACCACGTCATCGAGTCCGCCAAAATCGGTCTGCGCAAGCCGGATCCTCGCATCTACCGGATGATGGTCGAGGCGCTAGAGGTCGATCCCGCGCACTGCGTCTACCTTGACGATCTCGGCTTCAACCTGAAGCCCGCCCGCGAGATGGGAATGACGACGATCAAGGTCGTGAGCGGCGCGCAGGCGATCGCCGAGCTCGAGGCAGCAACGGGGCTGAAACTCGGTTAGCCGCATCGACGAACCGTAGGGTGGGCAAAGCGAAGCGTGCCCACCACTTTCAATGACATCAAGAAAAGTGGTGGGGCACGGCGCGATGCGCCTTTGCCCACCGAGAGACCAGAGCTACTCCGCTTCCGCGGCCATCCGCTCAGGAAACGCGGCCGCGAGCGAGGCGCGATCGGGCTTGAGCACGCCGCGCTCGGTGATCAAGCCCGTCACCAGCCGCGCCGGCGTCACATCGAAGGCGTAGTTGGCGACCGGCGAGCCCTCGGGCACGATCCGCACCGTCTCGAGCCGCCCGTCGGCGGTGCGGCCGGTCATGTCGGTGACCTCCACGCCGTTGCGCTGCTCGATCGGGATGTCGCGGATGCCGTCATTGACCGCGAAATCGATCGTGGGCGAGGGCAGTGCGACATAGAACGGCACGTTGTTGTCGTGTGCAGCGAGCGCCTTCAGGTAAGTGCCGATCTTGTTGCAGACGTCACCATTGGCCGCGACGCGATCGGTACCGACGATGGCGAGATCCACCATGCCGTGCTGCATCAGATGACCGCCAGTGTTGTCTGGGATCACGGTGTGCGGCACGCCGTGATGGCCGAGCTCCCAGGCGGTGAGCGAGGCGCCCTGGTTGCGCGGCCGCGTCTCGTCGACCCAGACATGGATCTTGAGGCCGCGGTCATGCGCCAGATAGATCGGCGCCGTCGCGGTGCCCCAGTCGACGGTGGCAAGCCAGCCGGCATTGCAATGGGTCAGCACGTTGATGGTTTCGCCCGGCTTTTTCTTCGCGGCGATCGTCTCGATCAGCTCCAGACCGTTGCGGGCGATGCCCCGGTTGATCTCGACATCCTGCTCCAGGATCTCGTCGGCCCGCGCGTAAGCCGCTTCGGCGCGCTCCAGGCGGTCGATCGGCGCCAGCGTCGCACGCATCTCGTCGAGTGCCCATTTGAGATTGATGGCCGTGGGCCGCGCCACCACCAGCGTCTCGTAGGCGCGCTTCAAGGCGGCGTCGGAACCGTCCTCGCGCATGGCGAGCGCCACGCCGAACGCGGCCGTGGCGCCGATCAGCGGCGCACCGCGCACCAGCATGGTCCGGATCGCGTCAGCCGCCTCCTCGCTCGTGGTGAGACGAGCGATGACGAATTCGTGCGGCAGCCGGCGCTGGTCGATGGCTCCGACCGACCAGCCGTCGCGCTCGCGCCAGATGCTGCGGTAATGCTTGCCGTCGACCTTCATGGCGTTCTGCCTTTCGTCCTACGCGCGGAGCAAGCGCCCCGCCACGGCATCGAGCTTCTTCAAAAGCTCGGGATCGCGTGCCTCGGGCGCGGTGATCAGCGCCGTATCGAGCGCGCGGTCCGAGCCGATTGGACACGGCTGGTGCTCGCGCGGAAAATCCTTTGCCAGACGCGCCACCAGCGCCTTGGCCTTGTCCGCGTTCGAGGTCAGCACACGGATGATATCCTGCACGGTGACGGCGTCGTGATCCGGATGCCAGCAATCGAAGTCCGTCACCATGGCGACCGTGGCGTAGCAGATCTCCGCCTCACGGGCGAGCTTGGCCTCGGGCATGTTGGTCATGCCGATCACGGAATAGCCCAGCGTCTTGTTGGTCATGCTTTCCGCAAGCGTCGAGAATTGCGGCCCCTCCATGCAGACATAGGTGCCGCCGCGCGCAATTGCGATGCCTTCGGCTTCGGCCGCGGCTGCGAGATGGATACGCAGCCGCGGTGAGACCGGATGCGCCATCGACACATGCGCGACGCAGCCCTTGCCGAAGAACGAGCTCTCGCGCTTGTGGGTGCGGTCGACGAACTGATCGATCAGCACGAAGGTGCCGGGCGGCAGTTCCTCCTTGAAGGAACCGCAAGCCGAGAGCGACACCAGATCGGTGACGCCGGCGCGCTTCAGGACGTCGATATTGGCGCGATAGTTGATGTCGGAGGGCGACAGGCGGTGGCCCTTGTCATGCCGCGGCAGGAACACGATCGGCAGACCGGCGATGGTGCCGCGCCTGACCGGCGCCGACGGCTCGCCCCAGGGACTGCTGATCACCTCTTCGTGCGCGCCCTCGAGCCCCGGCAGGTCGTAGATGCCGGAGCCGCCGATGATGCCCAATACCGCCTGCGCCATGCCTGCTTCACCCCGTCCGCGATGTGCAACGTGGTTAAGCTATGCCAGTTTTGGGACGGATTTGGAACGGGGATGGTGGGGGTAGTGACGTTGCAAGCTAGCGTGGGCGCTCGCCACACATTCGATGTCGTCCTGGCGAAAACCAGGACCTATACCGCGGAATCTATCGATAGTTGATGGTGGCAGTTCCGAACGACTTGTCTTCGTCAAACTGCTCCCTGGGGTTATGAGTCCTGGCTTTCGCCAGGACGACCCCGTGGGGGCGGCTACGCCGCGGTCGCCGGCTGCAACTGGCTCGCCACCATCCGCTCGAGCGTATCGACCGACTGGAAATTCTCCGGCGTGATTTCGGATTGCGGGATGGTGAAGTCGAACTCGGCTTCCACGCCGAGCATCAGGTTGACCATGTCCATCGAGGTCAGGCCGACATCGACGAGGCGCGCGCTCGGCGTGAGGTTCGTAGCAAGCGAATTCTGTTCGAGGATGCCCTTCACCAGCTTGATGATGCGATCCCGCACATCGGTATCGAACGCCTGCATCTGCAATATCCCACTCTGATAAGGTCCGGACCACCGTCTACGATGGGCATGACGGGCCGATCCTGCAACGGGCGCGACTCTTAACTCCCGTTTCTTAGTAAACGATGACTCAGATTGACTAAAACTCGTGCTTCCTCTGATCACTAACGCGTTCACGAAAAGTAGGGGGCTGCGAAAAACCAAGCCTTAACTGCTCGTTCCGAATTAAGCCTTGTTTACCTTCAATTTCGTCGACGAATTTGAATTAAATCCGTAAGCCTCTGGGCCAAGCAAACATGGTCGGATGATCGGCATGGCGTGACCGTACCGATCTCGAACGACGAATCGGAGGCGGACCATCATGAACGTGCGCGAAGCGGCCCTTCAACCTGTCGACGATGCCCAGGCAAGCTTTCTCGAGCACAGCCCTTCTCTGGTCGAGCGCGCCGCGCGCGTGGCGACGGTGGCGGCCGGCGAAGCCGAGGGCGTCGATCGCGACGGCCGCTTTCCCCACAAGGCATTCGACGCCGCGCGCGAGCAGAAACTGCTCGGCGTGATGATCCCGGTCGAATTCGGCGGCTTCGGTGCCTCGATCTACGACGTCACCGACATCTGCTACACGCTCGGGCGCGCCTGCGCTTCGACCGCAATGATCTATGCGATGCATACCACCAAGGTCGCCTGCGTAATCCGGCACGGCCACGGCATTCCCTGGATGGAAACCATGATGCGCCGGGTCGGCCGCGACCAGTGGCTGCTCGCTTCCTCCACCACCGAAGGCCAGAACGGCGGCAACATCCGCGCGAGCGCGGCCGCGGTCGATCATGAAGGCGACATGATCGCGTTGACGCGCGATGCCACCGTGATCTCCTACGGCGCCGAGGCCGACGGCCTCGTCACCATCGCGCGCCGCACGAGCGATGCTGTCGCCTCCGACCAGGTGCTGCTGGCGCTCGCCAAGGATGACTATTCGCTGAAGCGGACGCTCGGCTGGGAAACACTCGGCATGCGCGGCACCTGCTCGACCGGCTTCGAGCTGAGGGTCGACTGCCCCGCGGACCGCGTCTTCCCGGAATCCTACGACAAGATCCACGCGCAGACGATGACGCCGTTTGCACATCTGTGCTGGTCGTCGGCCTGGGCCGGCGTTGCCGCTGCCGCCGTGACGCGCGCGCAGGCATTCGTTCGCAAGGCGGCGCGGGCCTCCGGCGGGCAGATGCCACCGGCGGCCGCCCATTTCACCGCCGCGAAGATGTCGCTGGCAAAACTCCGCGCGCTGATCGCCTCCAATATCGACACCTTCGCCCATCATGAGCATGACGAGCGCGCGCTCGGCTCGCTCGACGTCCAGTCCTCGATCACGCTCCTCAAGGTGCAGGCCTCCGAGCTTGCGGTCGAGACCGTGATGCACGCGATGCGCACGACCGGCCTTGCCGGCTATCGCAACGACGGCGACTTCACCATGGGCCGCCACCTGCGCGACGTACTGTCCGCGCCGATCATGATCAACAATGACCGCATCCTCGCCAATGCTGCGACCTCGACCTTGATGAGCGGCGTGCCGGCAAGCCTTAGGGACTGATAAGCCTTCGCGACTAACGAGCCTTCGACGAACCTACGCGACCAACAAGAAGAATTGCAGATAACAGGAAGTTTTGGCCATGAACGTTGCCGTTCTCCCGACCTCGCCCGACACCGCGCCGCAAGCCATCGATCCGCTCGACCATCTCACCGACGTGCTGTTCCACCGCATGGGTTCGGACGGCGTCTACGCTCGCACCGCGCTCTATGAGGATGTCGTGGAGCGGCTCGCCGCGCTGATCACGCGGCACCGTGAGGCCGGCACCGAGGTGATGCGCTTTCCGCCGGTGATGAGCCGGGCGCAGCTGGAAAAATCCGGCTACCTCAAGAGCTTCCCGAACCTGCTCGGCTGCGTCTGCGGCCTGCATGGCACCGAGCGCGAAATCAACGCCGCCGTGAGCCGCTTCGATGCCGGCGGCGACTGGACCACGTCGCTGTCGCCCGCCGATCTCGTGCTGTCGCCGGCAGCCTGCTATCCCGTCTATCCGATCGCGGCGAGCCGCGGGCAGCTGCCGAAGGGCGGCCTGCGCTTCGACGTCGCCGCAGACTGCTTCCGCCGCGAGCCGTCGCGTCATCTCGACCGGCTGCAGTCGTTCCGGATGCGCGAATATGTCTGCATCGGCAGCCCCGACGACGTCGCCGATTTCCGCGAGCGCTGGATGGTGCGCGCGCAGGCAATCGCCCGCGATCTCGGTCTCACCTTTCGGGTCGACTATGCCAGTGATCCCTTCTTCGGCCGCGTCGGCCAGATGAAGGCCGTGAGCCAGAAGCAGCAGCAGCTCAAGTTCGAGCTGCTCATTCCGCTGCGCTCGGAAGAGCAGCCGACGGCCTGCATGAGCTTCAACTATCATCGCGAGCACTTTGGCACGACCTGGGGCATCCAGGACGCCCACGGCGAGCCCGCCCACACGGGCTGCGTCGCCTTCGGCATGGATCGCCTCGCTGTCGCGATGTTCCACACCCACGGCACCGATCTTGCCGCCTGGCCCGCCAAGGTGCGGGACATCCTGGGCCTGTCGCCGCATGTGACGACTGACGTCCATGTCGAAGGCTGGCGCTAAGCGACGAGGCCGATCATTTCCACGGGCAAGACGAGCGTGATCCATACCAAGGTCCGATGCCGCGAGATCACGGAGTCCGATGTCGACGCCATCGCGGACCTCTTGACGCGCGGCTTCGTCGGCCGCACGCGCGACTATTGGATCCAGGGCCTGCGCAGGCAGGCCTTCCGGCCCGTGCCCGAGGGCTACCCGCGCTTCGGTTACATGCTCGACAATGACGGCATGCCGGTCGGCGTGCTGCTTCTGATCTACACGGCGCGCAAGGATGGCGAGGCCATCGCCATCCATTGCAACCTGTCGAGCTGGTATGTCGAGCCGGCGTTCCGTAACTACGCGCCGCTACTGACCAAGATCGCGCAGCGGCACAAGGACGTGACCTACCTCAACATCAGCCCGGCGGTGTGGACCTGGCCGATCATCGAGACCCAGGGATTCAGGGCCTATTGCCGCGGCCTGTTCTTCTCGGTGCCGGTGCTGTCGCGCGTGCCGCGCTGGACCAGGATCGAGGTGATCGCGTCGCACGCCAAGCAGATCGAGGGCCTCGACGAGGTCGAGACCGAGCTTTTGACCCGGCACGCGCGCTACAACTGCCTGAGCCTTGTGGTCCGCACGCCGAAGGGTGTATTCCCTTTCATCCTGCAACCGGTGCGCATCCGCCGCGGCTGGATCGCGCCGCCTGCGATGCAGCTGATCTATTGCCGCAGCATCACCGAATTCGTCACCTGCGCCGGTCGCATCGGCCGCCTGCTGCTGCGGCTCGGCAAGATCTCGGTCATCGTCGATTCCAACGGCCCGATACCCGGCCTCACCGGCGTCTATACCGAGCGGCGCGGCCGCAAATACTTCAAGGGCCCGCACCAGCCGCAACTGGCCGATCTCACGGATACGGAGCTCGTGCTGTACGGGCCGTAGGCCGCAGCGGGCGGCAAGAGACCGCAAGCCTGGCCTCGCTCTCCATTGTCATGCCCCGGCTTGACCCGGGGCATCAAGTACGCCGCGTTGTCGCGGTTCAATCACAGGCGCCTCGGAGTACTGGATCGCCCGGTCAAGCTTCGGGCGATGACGGCGGGGTGTGTGGCGAGTTCGTGCATTCACGGGGCAATGGCACGACCGACGTGGTAAGCTCTCGCGATCACGGGAGCCGCCGTCATGTCCGAGCGCAGCACGCATTGGGAAAAGGTCTACACGACCAAGGGCGAGACCGAAGTGAGCTGGTTCCAGGAGAGCCCGGCGATCTCGCTTCAAATGATCCGCGCAGCGAGTCCAGGCCATGGTGCCGCCATCATCGATGTCGGCGGCGGCGCATCGCGGCTCGTTGATACGCTGTTGCGGGAGGGCTATCGCTCCATTGCGGTGCTCGATATCTCCGCCCATGCGCTGGACGCCGCAAAGACGCGGATCGGCGCTGCCGCCGCTGATATCGACTGGATCGTTGCCGACGTCACGACATGGCGGCCGGCACGCTCATACGACGTCTGGCACGACCGAGCCGCGTTCCATTTCCTGACCGAGCCCACCGATCGGGCGGCGTATATCGATCGCCTGCGATCGGCAGTGCGCGAGGGCGGTCACGTCATCATCGGCACCTTCGCGCTCGACGGTCCCGAGAAATGCAGCGGCCTGCCCGTACAACGCCACGACGGCAACAGTCTCGCCGCAGAGCTCGGCCCGGATTTCGCGCTGCTGGAGACGCGTCACGACGTCCACCGTACGCCCTGGGATTCGACGCAGGCGTTTCAGTTCAGCCGCTTTCGGAGGCGCAGCCAATAGCGTCGGTCATGCCACGCGAAGGCGGGGCATCCAGTACGCCGCGGCTTCTCCGTATTCGTCACAGCCTCTGGAATACTGGATCGCCCTGTCCCGTCTCCGCCAAGGCTCCGACGAGGCTTGCGAACTCGGCTCGCCGAGGCTTTAGCGGAGGCGGCAAGGCCGGGCGATGACAGCGGAGAGCAAGGCGAGCTCGCGCCCGATCGTCATGTGAGCGCAGAGAATCCTACGCCGCGAGCTTCACGGCATGCGCGAAGTCCCAATAGAGCTTGCGCGCTTTGGTGTAGAACGGGCCCGGCTTCAGCTCGCGGTCGTCGATGCGGATGACGGGGGCGACCTTGGCGAAATTGCCGCTCGAGAAGATCTCGTCGGCGGCGACGAAATCGGCATAGCGCAAGGTCTTCTCGATCACGGTGACGCCGTCGGCACGCAGCAGGCCGATCACGCGCTGGCGCGTGATGCCGTTCAAAAAGGTGCCGTTCGGCGCCGGCGTGAAGACCACGCCGTCTTTCGCCATGAACACGTTGGAATTGCCGAACTCCGCGACATTGCCGAGCATGTCGAGCATCAGGGCGTTCTGGAAGCCGCGGGAGGCCGCCTCCGCGAGCGCGCGCGAGTTGTTCGGATAGAGGCAGGCCGCCTTCGCCTCGACCGGCGCGCATTCCGCCGTCGGCCTTCGGAAGGGCGACAGCGTGATCGCGTTGCCGACCAGCTTCGGCATCGGCGCCTCGTAGATGCAGAGGCACCAGTTGGTGGTTTCAGGGTCGAACAGCACGCCGCCACCCGAGCCGTTCTGCGCCCAGTACATCGGACGAATGTAGAGCTCGGCCTTCGGCGCAAAGCGCGCAATGCCTTCGTGCGCGAGCGTCATCCATGTGGCGGTCTCGACGACTGGCTTGAGGCCAAAATTGATCGCGGATTGATTGGCACGGGCGACGTGGCGATCGAGATCGGGCGCAACGCCTTCGAACGCGCGGGCTCCGTCGAACACGACCGAGCCGAGCCAGGCGCCATGCGTGCGCGGTCCCATGATCGGTACGTTGCCTTCGTGCCACTTGCCTTCAAAGAAAGTCCAGCTCGCCGAGTATTCGATGGATTTTGTGCTCTCGGCCATTAGCCAGCCTCCCCTTACCGTGATGCCGCAATATGCGTCACTATTGGCCGAATTCCTAAAGGATTTCCTGCTTGGAACTTGACCGACGGGGCTCGATTCTGGATTGCTGATCCACAGATTCAAGGCAGCGATCCCGAGAGAACGCCCCATGCCGCTCGATCCCCTTGCGAAGCGCTTGTTGACCATGATGGCCGCGGCCGGGCCGGCGGCGCGCGCTCGCCCGAGCGTCGAGGGACGGCGGCAGTCGCTGGCGAAGCTGATGCAGTTTGCGCGCGCGGAGGCTCCTGGCGTTGCGACGTCCGACGGCACGCTGCCCGGCCCCGGCGGTGAGCTGGCCTACCGTCTCTATGCGCCGGAGAACGCGGCACCGCGAGCTCCGGGCTTCATGTTCTTCCATGGCGGCGGGCTCGTCGCCGGCAGCATCCAGACCCATGACCGCATCGCCGCCGGCATCGCGCACGTGACCGGTTGCCGCCTGGTATCGGTCGACTACCGCCTCGCGCCCGAGCACAAATTTCCTGCCGCGATCGACGACGCGATCGCGGCGACCGAATGGGTGGCGCGAAACGCTTCGCTCCTCGGCATCGACGCCGAGCGGCTGGTGATCGGCGGTGATTCCGCCGGCGCAACGCTTGCCGCCGTCGTGTGCCAGGAGGCGACGCAGAACGCCGGGCTCTCCATCGTCGCGCAATGCCTGATCTGCCCGGTGCTCGATTTCGAGGAGACCTCGCCCTCGCGCGAGGCCTTCGCCGAGAATCACCTGATCGATCGCGTCACGATCGACGCCGATCTCGCCGATTATCTGCCGGACGGGACCGACGCCGCCGATCCGCGCATCTCGCCGCTCCGCGCGACGCGACTGGCCGGTTTGCCACCGGCGATCATCCACACCGCCGAGTTCGACCCGATGCGCGACGAAGGCAACGCCTACGCGCGCAAGCTGCTGGCGGCCGGCGTCGTCGTCGAGCATGTCTGCCACGATGGCATGGTTCACAATTTCCACGCCATGGGCGCGATCCTGCCGCAGGCGCAGCTCGTGCTCTCGCAGATCGGCGAACAGGTCCGGCGGGCGGTCTCGAAGTGACGAAGGAGCGTTCGCAGACTGCGCCGGCAACCTGATTCAAATTTTAGCTAATTCGGCATCAATCGTTAGGGTTACTTCGTCGATCTCTAGACGAATTATTGCCCGCTTTACCACCCGCCTCTAACACGAGGACGGCGGATAACGCACATCCACTGACGTGCCCAAAAGTGCGACCCGCTGGACGCGAAGGTGGACGATGCGCAACGAAACGATCGCTATTCACGCCGGCTACGAACCAGAAGCGACCACGCATGCGGTCGCCGTGCCGATCTACCAGACTGCGGCCTATGCGTTCGACAGCGCCGATCATGGCGCAGCTCTCTTCAATCTCGAAGCGGAAGGTTATCGCTACAGCCGTATCGCCAATCCGACCACCGCGGTGCTGGAGAAGCGCATCAGCGAGCTCGAAGGCGGCGTCGGCGCGCTTGCGGTCGCAACCGGACAGGCGGCGCTGCATTTCGCCTTCGTCAACATCGCCGATCATGGCGGCAACATCGTTTCCGTACCGCAGCTCTACGGCACCACGCATACCTTGCTCTCCCACATCCTGCCGCGCCAGGGCATCACGGGCCGCTTCGCCGAGAGCGATAAGCCCGAAGCGCTCGCGCGCCTGATCGACGAGAGCACGCGCGCGGTGTTCGCCGAGACCATCGGCAATCCTGCCGGCAATGTCTGCGACATCGAGGCGCTGGCGAAGATCGCACATGCCCATGGCGTGCCGCTGATCGTCGACAACACGGTGGCGACGCCGATCCTGCTCAAGCCGTTCGACTACGGCGCCGACATCTCCGTGCATTCGCTGACGAAATTTCTGGGCGGCCACGGCACCACGCTCGGTGGCGCGATCGTCGATTCCGGAAGTTTTCCCTGGGCGCAGCGCGCCGCACGTTTCCCGGCCTTCAACACGCCCGACGCGTCCTATCACGGACTCGTCTATGCCGAGCGATTCGGCAAGACCGCCTTCATCGAGCGCGCGCGCAGCATCTATCAGCGCACCATGGGTTCGGTGCTGTCGCCCTTCAACGCCTTTCTGCTACTCCAGGGTATCGAGACCGTGGCGCTGCGCATGGAGCGCCACGTCGAGAACGCACGCAAGGTCGCGGAATTCCTGCGCGCTGATCCGCGCGTAGCCTGGGTCAACTATGCCGGCTTCCCGGACAGCCCATATTACGCACTGGTGCAGAAATATCTCGCCGGCAACGGCTCGTCCCTGTTCACCTTCGGTATCAAGGGCGGCATGGAGGCCGGCAAGGCGTTCTATGACGCGCTGAAGCTGATCACGCGACTCGTCAACATCGGCGATGCAAAATCACTCGCCTGTCATCCGGCCTCGACCACGCACCGCCAGATGTCAGCGGAGCAGCAGCGTGCCGCCGGCGTGCTGCCGGAGACGATCCGCCTCTCGATCGGCATCGAGCATATCGCCGACATCATCGAAGACATCGACCAAGCGCTGGCAAAGGCCTGCCCGTCGAAACGGCTTCAAGCTGCGGAGTAGACGGCAGCGCCGATGACCATCTTGATCGACAAGGATCAAGGTATTTTGAGCCCGGCCCTGGTGCCGGCGCTGGAGGACGCGCGCGGTGACGGCCGCGAGATCACCATCGGGCTGATCAACAACATGCCGGATCCGGCACTGAAGGCGACCGAGCGACAGTTCATGAAGCTGTTGCAAGCCGCCGGGCGCGGGCGCCGTATCCGCTTCCAGCGTTTCTCGCTGCCCTCGGTCAAGCGTTCGCCGGAGGCGCGCTGGCATGTCGAGAGCGAATATTCCGATCTCTCCGATCTGACGCGGCAAAGATTCGATGGGTTGATCGTGACCGGCGCCGAGCCGGTCGCGCCCGATCTCGACCAGGAGCCCTATTGGCGCGATCTCACCGACATCATCGACTGGGCGCGGACCAATACGCGCTCGGCGATCTGGTCGTGCCTTGCCGCGCATGCAGCGGTGTTGCATCTCGACCGGATCGTGCGGCGGCCGCTTGCCGTCAAATGCCACGGCATTTTCGACTGCGAGACGATCGCGAACGATCCGCTCACGCGTGCCGCGCCGGCGCATCTCAAAGTCTCGCACTCGCGACTGAATGAGGTCGCGGAAGCCGACCTCACCAAGCATGGTTACCAGGTGCTGACACGCTCGGCAAAGGCGGGCGTTGACGTTTTCGCCCGGCAGTATGCCAGCCGGTTCGTGTTCTTCCAGGGCCATCCCGAGTATGACGCGTTGTCGCTGCAGCGTGAATATCTGCGCGATATCGGCCGTTTCCTCGCGCGCGAGCGCGAGGCCTATCCAGCGCTACCCACGAGTTATTTCGACGCGGCGACCGAGGAGAAGCTCAGCCGCTTCGAAAAGCGCGCTAGGCATCAGCGTCATCCGGCAATGGCGAGCGAACTGCCTGCGCTGAATTTGCGCGGCGATATCGCCGCCGGCAGCGCTGCTGCCGTGCTTTTCAGGAACTGGCTCGATTTTCTCGCCGAGGATGCCGCCGCACCGCTGTCTCTGCGCTGAAGGGCGGGGTGGTTTCCTCGTTAGGCATAACGACTTGTACAACTTGCGTTCGGCCAAGGGCGGATGGTTCATTGCTACCGCCCGTTTGGGAAATACAGGGAAACAACCTGGTGTGGTCGGCAATCAACGGACGCGTAAGCAATCGGCTGGCTCGGCATTTTGCCGTGATGCCGCATCGGCTGCCGACCCACGCGCCGATGGTCAGCTTCACCTTCGATGATGCTCCCGACAGCGCCGCGAGCCGTGGCGCCCCCATGCTGGAAGAGTATGGCGGCCGCGCGACCTTCTATCTGGCCGGCAGCCAAATTGGCCAGAAGTCCGATCACTGGCTCGGGCTGTCCAACGACGCCATCCTGCGGCTTCATGATCGCGGCCACGAGATCGCTTGCCACACCTTCTCGCATCGCCGCGCGGTGGATCTCGACGAGGCCACGCTGGCGCGCGAGATTGAGCTGAACCGTAACTATTTTCACGCGCTCGATCCGACGATCAAGCTCGAGAACTTTGCCTATCCGTATGGTCTCGCCTCGATCTGGCGCAAGCCGCAGCTCACCAAGAGCTTCCGCTCAGCACGCGGGATCCTTCCCGGCGTCAATCGCGACGTCATCGACCTGCAGTTCCTGCGCTCGTCTCCCCTGGTCGACAAGGATATCGATGTCGGCGGCGTCGATCGCTATCTGGACGAGGCCCTGGCCAGCGGCGGCTGGCTGATCTTCTACGGCCACGACGTCGTCAATCGGCCGAGCCCCTATGGCTGCACGCCGTCGCTGTTGCACCACGCGTTGAAGGCGGCGCAGAAGCGCGACGTTCCGATCGTGACGGTCGCTGAAGCCCTACGCCGAATTGGGGCGTAGCACACTTCTTCCCTTCTCCCCTTGCGGAAGAAGGTGGCGCGAAGCGCCGGATGAGGGGGGCTCTCCGCGCATCACATTGCGCCAGATCCACGCGCGGAGAGAAACCCCTCACCCGCCGAGCTTCGCTTGGCACCTCTCCCACAGGGGGAGAGGAGAAGAGCGTCCGTTCCGCGCAAACACCCTTGCCACCGCCGCCTCGCCATGCCACTGCCGTTGACCGAATCTCACGGCCCGGACCGACACGCCCATGTCCGCCCCCTCCACCGCCCCGCAGACCGCGCCAGCCGAGGGCCGCGACGCGCTGTCGGTGCTGCATTCGGTGTTCGGGCTCTCCGGTTTCCGCGGTGCGCAAGGCGAGATTATCAGGCATGTGACAGCAGGCGGCAATTGCCTGGTGCTGATGCCGACCGGTGGCGGCAAGTCGCTGTGTTACCAGTTGCCGTCACTGTTGCGCGAAGGCTGCGGCATCGTGGTGTCGCCTTTGATCGCGCTGATGCGCGACCAGGTCGCGGGCCTGATCGAATCCGGCGTCAACGCGGCCGCGCTGAACTCCTCGCTGACGCCGCAAGAGGCCTCCGAGGTCGAGCGGCGCCTGATCGCCGGAGATCTCGACCTGCTCTATGTCGCGCCCGAACGGCTGGTCACGCCGCGCTGCCTGTCGATGCTGGCGCAGGCCAGGGTCGCGCTGTTTGCGATCGACGAGGCGCACTGCGTCTCGCAATGGGGCCATGATTTTCGTCCTGAATATGTCGCGCTCTCGGTCGTCGCCGAGCGCTTTCCCGACGTGCCGCGGATCGCGCTCACCGCCACCGCCGACGAGTTGACGCGCAAGGAGATCGTCGAACGGCTGCAACTCGCGGACGCGCCGCAATTCGTCTCCAGCTTCGACCGGCCGAACATCCGCTACGAGATAGTCGATAAGCGCAATTCCGTGGCGCAACTGAAGGAGTTCATCAGGGAGCGCCATGCCGGCGATGCGGGCATCGTCTATTGCCTGTCGCGCAACCGGGTCGAGGAGGTCGCTGCCGCCTTGAGCGATGCCGGCATTCCGGCGCTGCCCTATCATGCCGGGCTCGACGGCAGCGTACGCTCGCGCAACCAGGATCGTTTCCTGAACGAAGACGGCATCGTCATCGTCGCGACCATCGCCTTCGGCATGGGCATCGACAAGCCGGACGTGCGCTTCGTCGCGCATCTCGACCTGCCCAAGAGCATTGAGGCCTATTACCAGGAGACGGGGCGCGCCGGCCGCGACGGCAATCCGTCCGCCGCCTGGATGGCCTACGGCCTCTCCGACATCGTGCAGCAGCGCCGGATGATCGACGAGTCCGCCGCTTCCGACGCGTTCAAGCGGGCATCGATCGGCAAGCTCGACGCGCTGGTTGGGCTTGCCGAGACGGCGCATTGCCGCCGCAGGCGGCTGCTTGCCTATTTTGGCGAGACGGTTACGGCGGAGAGTTGCGGCAATTGCGACAACTGCCTGACACCGCCGCAAATGCGCGACGGCAAGGTGCTGGCGCAGAAGCTCTTGTCCTGCGTCTATCGCACCGGACAGCGCTTCGGCGCCATGCACCTGATCGACGTGTTGGTGGGACGTTTGACCGAGAAGGTGACGCAGTTCGGCCACGACAAGCTGTCGGTGTTCGGCATCGGCCGCGAGCTCAACGAGAAGCAGTGGCGCACGGTGCTGCGGCAATTGGTGGCGATGGGGCACCTGCAGAGCGACAGCGAGGCTTTCGGCGCGCTGAAGCTGACGGAGTCCTCACGCGGCGTCTTGCGCGGCGAGACGGAAGTCTGGCTACGCGAGGAAGCCCCTGGCTCGCGCATTCGCGCCAGCCGCGCAAAATCCCGCCGCGGCGACCTTGCACCCGCCGCTAGCGCGCCACAGGGCGACGTTGATCCCGAATTGCGCGCACGCCTGCGCGCCTGGCGCTCCGAGGTCGCCCGCGAGCGCGGCGTGCCCGCCTATGTCGTGCTGCATGATGCAACGATCGACGGCATCGTGCGCGCCTGGCCCACGACGCTGGACGAGCTGCGCAACGTGGCCGGCATCGGCGACAAGAAGCTCGAGCATTACGGCGAGGAGCTGCTGCGGCTGGTCAGGACGCGATAGAGCGCGCCATATTTCCGCTGTCATCCCGGACAAGCGCAGCGAAGCGGAGCGCTGATCCGGGATCCCCGCGCGAGCGCTTGCGCTCGTCGCGATGACCACAGGGCGGAGTTGCGCGAGCTGGCAACCCAGAGTCTTCGCCAAACCACTGCCTGATGGGTCCCGGCCTTCGCCGGGACGACACCGGCAGGAGGGCGCGATCCGGGCCGACCTCAGCCGTTGCGGAACGCGTAGGCGTAGCCGTTGAGCGCGGGCGCACCGCCGAGGTGGGCGTAGAGGATCTTCGCGCCCTTCTCGAAATAGCCCTTCTTGGTGAGGTCGATCAGGCCCTGCATCGACTTGCCCTCGTAGACGGGGTCGGTAATCATGCCTTCGAGACGCGCGGTGAGGCGGATGGCTTCCTTGGTCTCTTCCGACGGCACGCCATAGGTCGGATAGGCGTAGTCCTCGACCAGCACGACGTCGTCTTCGACGATCTCCTTGCCGAGTTCGACGAGTTTTGCCGTGTTCTGCGCGATCGAAAGAACCTGTGCCTTGGTCTGGCTAGGGGTGAAGGAGGCGTCGATACCGATCACTTTTCGCGCACGGCCGTCCGCGGCGAATCCAACCAGCATGCCCGCATGGGTCGAGCCGGTGACGGTGCAGACGACGATGTAGTCGAACTTGAAGCCGAGGTCCTGCTCCTGCTTGCGCACCTCTTCGGCGAAGCCGACATAGCCGAGGCCGCCATATTTGTGCACGGAGGCGCCGGCCGGAATCGCGTAGGGCTTGCCGCCCGCGGCCTTCACTTCATCGATCGCCTGCTCCCAGCTCTTGCGGATGCCGATGTCAAAGCCGTCCTCGACGAGACGTACATCAGCGCCCATCACGCGCGACAGCAGGATGTTGCCGACGCGGTCGTACACGGCGTCCTCGTGCGGCACCCAGGCTTCCTGCACCAGGCGGCACTTCATGCCGATCTTGGCCGCGACAGCGGCGACCATGCGGGTGTGGTTGGACTGCACGCCGCCGATCGACACCAGCGTGTCGGCATTCGAGGCAATGGCATCGGGAATGATGTATTCGAGCTTGCGCAGCTTGTTGCCGCCATAGGCAAGACCGGAATTGCAGTCCTCACGCTTGGCATAGATCTCGACATTGCCGCCGAGATGCTTCGACAGCCGCTCCAGTTTCTCGATGGGGGTCGGCCCGAAGGTCAGTGGATAGCGCTCGAATTTTTCCAGCTTCATGCGAAATCATCCCGATCTGGCGTTGAACTGAAGGGAGGAACTATCACTCCTCAGATGAAATGTGCTCTCGAATATTGCGCTAGACTTTCACCGAGTCTTGCACTGCAGCCGCATGATGATATCTTTTCTCTCATAATATATCTCAAAAACGGAATTATCTTCCATGTCCGGAAGACTCGATCGCACCGACCTTAAGATATTGCGATTGCTGCAGAATAACGGCCGGCTCAGCAATGCGGAGCTGGCCGAAACGGCTGCCATCAGTCCCGCCACCTGTCATCGCCGCACCCAGCGCCTGTTCGAGGACGGCTTTATCGCCTCGGTGCGCGCGATGGTCGCGCCGAAGAAGGTGGCCAAGGGCACGCTGGTGATGGTCGGCGTCGTGCTCGACCGCTCGACGCCGGAAAGCTTTGCGCTCTTCGAGCAGGCGGTGGCGAAGCTGAAATGCGTGCTCGACTGCCACCTCGTCGCCGGCGATTTCGACTATTTCCTGAAAATCCGGGTCGGCGACATGGAGGACTTCAACCGCATCCACGCCGAGCAGCTCATCGCGCTACCGGGCGCGCGCCAGACCCGCACCTTCTTCGTGATGAAGGAGGTCGTCGACAACGCACCGCTGGAGTTCTAGAGCATGATCCGGAGCGCGATGAGATCCTCATCTCATCGCGCTTTGAGCGGCGCGCGGCGTCACGAGACCTGTTCGGCGACGCGCTCCGCCACGGCCACGCCCCGCTCGCTGTCCTCGGGCCGCATCGCGATCACCGAGATCAGGCCGAGGCCGACGCCGATCATGACGTAGAAGATCGGCGCGAGCGGAGAGCCGGTGAGCGCGATCAGCCAGGTCACGAAGAACTGGGCGAAGCCGCCGAAGATCAGCACCGCGACATTGTTGACGATCGCAAGCGCGGTCGAACGGACGCGGATCGGAAACAGCTCGACCAGCGTGGTGCAGTAGACGCCGAGGAAGAACGCACTGAAGAAGCCAATCACGACCTGGGCAACCAGGAGCTTTGCGATCGACGGCTCGGAGATCACCCAGGCATAGAGCGGATAGAGCGAGACGAAATAGCCGGTGAGCGAGGCGAGCAGCAGCGGCTTGCGCGGATAGCGGTCGGACACGGCGCCAGCGATGGGGACGACGACCACCATCACGATCGCCGCGATCATCTGCACCAGAAAGCTCTGCATCAACGGCAGCTTCAGCACCTCCTTGGCATAGGTGACGGTGTAGCCGAACGTGACGTAGAACGAGACGGCGCTCGCGACCACCATGCCCATGCCAATCAGGAAATTGCGGCCGGGATGTTTCAGGGCGGCGATGAAGTGCTCCTTGTGCACGGCCGCCATGTTGCGCCGGGAGGCTTCGGGCTCGACGACCTTGGCGCGCATGTAGAGCAGGATCGGAACGATGACGAGGCCGACGAAGAACGGAATGCGCCAGGCGCCGGCCGCGAGCTGCTGCTGCGTGAACGTCAGCGTGAGGATGGCACCGAGCACTGCGCCCAGCACGTTCGCCATGAGCTGGCCTGCGATCTGCCAGGAGCCGTAGAAGCCGGTGCGGCCGGCAGGAGCCGCCTCGATCAGATAGGCGGTCGAGGTGCCGAACTCACCCCCGACGGAAAAACCCTGCAGCAGCCGCGCCAGCAGCACGATCAACGGCGCGGCGATACCGGCCGTCGCATAGGTTGGCGTCAACGCTAGTAGCGCGACCGAGAGCGCCATGATGCCCATGCCGAGCGTCATCGCCGCCTTCCGCCCCTTGCGATCGCCGAAATAGCCGAGCACGAGACCGCCGACCGGCCGCATGAAGAAGCCGGTGCCGAACAGCGCGGTGGTGAGCAGCAGCGCGTTGATCTCGCTGCCCGGGACTTTCGGGTCGACCGGAAAGAACAGGTTCTTGATGACCGGCGTCATCAGCGCGAACACCGTGAAGTCGTACCATTCCATCGCATTGCCGGCGATCGCTGCCACGATGGCTTTTTTGTTCGTCTGCATCTCGCGCTTGCCTGTCCGGTTGCTGGGTTACTCGGCGGGTTGGTGGGTGGCGTCGGCGTCGATCCATTCGTCGCCGAGAATTTCGGCCGTGGCGAACGCCTTGAGATTGGCGAAGTGGATCTCGCGATCCTCGACAAAGAGGCGACGGACGATGCCGCGTGCGAGCCGGTCGGCGCCTTCGCTGATCGCGGGGATGTCGCCCGAGAGCTTGCCGTGGCTGAGCGTCGCCGGATAGTTGAAACAGTAGAGCCGCGACAGCATTGGACAGGCGCCGGCTACCCTCTCCTGAAATTGGAAGACGTCGCCGAGATCGGGCGAGCCTTCCAGCTCGGCATTGTCCATGCCCACAGGCGTCGGGCAGCGATCGCGCCAGAAGCGGATATGCGGTGCGAACTCCCTAAGCTCAGGCCGTAACGCGAGGTCGACCTTGAAGCCGGTGCCGAAGATCATGAAGTCGGTCTCATAGCGCCCCTTCGGCGTCGTCACGACAAGGTGGTCGCCCTCAATGACGAGATCATCGATCGGACTTGCCAGGTGGAAATGCGCATGCGGATAGGCGGAGACGCGCAGCACGCTCTGGCGCGGTGGTGGCGTCTGCGCCTTCAGCGTGTGATCGAGGAAGCGCCATTTCCACGCGTCGGACAGGCCTGCAAAGCCGTGTACGACGCCCTGGCTGCCAATGCCCGTGAACTTGTTGATGCGCGGAATATCCGCGCGCCGAATGAAGAGATCGAGCCGCGCGGCGCCGCTCTCCAGCGCGACCGCCGCATTGTCCATCGCGGATGCGCCCGCGCCGACCACGGCGACACGCCTGCCCCGCAGCTTTTCGAAGTCGATCGCATCGGAGGAATGCGCCCAGAAGCGTCGGTCGATGCTGTTCGCCAGCGGCGGCACGTAGGCGCCGCCGAGACCGTCGCGTCCCGTCGCCAGCACGACATGGCGGGCCAGGATCTTTCGCGGCGCGCCACCTTCGCCGACATCAAGCTCGAACAGCTCGTCGGCACGCGCGCGGATGCGCTCGACCGTCACCTCGTTGCGGATCGGCAGGTTGAGCACCTTGCGGTACCAGACGAGATAATCCATCCACATCGTGCGCGGCGCGCGGTCGAGCGTCCTCCAGGCGTCGCGGCCGTATTGCGCTTCATAGAACGCGCGGAAGGTCAGCGCCGGCATTCCCATCGCGGGGCCGGTCAGCTCCTTTGGCGAGCGCAGCGTGCGCATCCGCGCGAACGTGACCCACGGTCCCTCCTCGCCGGCGCGCGCACGGTCGAGCACCAAATGGTTGTCGACGCCAAGCCGCTTCAACATGGCCGATGCAACGAGGCCCGCCATGCCGGCACCGACGATCACGACGTCGACGGTGGCCTCACCGTTCACGACGCGACGTGGCACCCAGGATTTGGCCGGCAGTTCCAGCCACGAAAGGTCCTGCTTGAGTCGTTCTTCGAGCGCCGCAAGGCCGGCCGCGTTTGGCGTCATCATCGTCATGAATTGGCTTTCTCGAATTCGCCGGCCGCCTCATCGGGCTCGAGGCTTGCGGCCGCGCCGCTGTGCAGCTTCGCGCCGGGCATCAGCGCCACCGCCGCGCGTAGTGCGTCGTTGAGGGAGACGACCGTCGGCGTCAGCTCGCGTCCGGTCGGCGAGAGCGCGGCAAACAGGAAGGGAATAACGACATCCAAGCGCCGGGTGACGACGCCTTCCACCGGAAGGCTCGACGTCAGCACCGGCTCGACGATGGCGACACCGAGCGACTGCTTGGCCATCGCGATCGCGGTCATCGAGGAATTGGTGTCGATGACCTCCGCAGGCAGCACGGCCTCGCGTTCCAGCGCCTCGTCCACCCGGCGGCGCAGACGGTAGGGATTGGCCATCGTCAGCAGACGGGCGCCGCCGAGATCCTTGAGCCGGATCACCTTCTTCTTCGCGAGCGGATGATCCATCGCCAGGCAAGCGACGCACGGCACCTCACAGACCCATTGCACGTCGAGGCCGGGATGCTGGACCGGCAGGCTGGCGAGCCCGAAATCCACCGATTGCGACAGCACCGACTGCACGACGTTCTCAGCCGAGAGCGCCTGCACATGGACCTGCCCCGGCAGCAGCTCGCGCTCCAGCGCGGCAAGCGCGGCCGGGACGAAGCCCGCGGCCAGCGCCGGGATCGCCGCGAGACTCAGTACAGGCAACGCACCGGCGCCGATCGCGTTGGCGCGCTGGCGGATGTGTTTCAGGCCCATCAGGAGCCGTTCGACCTCGGCATGAAACAGCACGCCCTTCGGCGTCGGGCTGATGCGCGGACCGTTGCGGGAGAACAGGAGGTAGCCGACATCGGCCTCGAGGTCCTGGATCTGGCGCGTCACGACCGGCTGCGAGCGGCCGAGCAACCGCGCCGCGCCGGTGATGCTGCCGGCCGACATCACCGCCGCGAAGGCCTCCAAGAGCCGGATGTCGATAATTTCATTGTTCATGGGCAGCGCGCTTGCATTATTCGGATATAGCATGAACAATATTTCTTGATGCGCAAGAAGAATTATGAGAGATTTTTGCCATGCCGATGGAGCCAGTCCCTTTCCGCCACCAAAACCCGGTCGGACCGGCCTACAGGCGCGGCTGGGTGGACGAGGCCGTTGCGGCGATCGAGGCCGATCAGTGCCGCTCGGCGGATACCCACCTGATCCGCCTCATCATGCCGGCGCTCGCCGGCATCGACATCTATCTGAAGGATGAATCGACCCATCCGACCGGCAGCCTGAAGCATCGCCTCGCGCGTTCGCTGTTCCTCTACGCGCTCTGCAACGGTCACATCGGCGAAGGTACGCCAGTGATCGAGGCGTCATCGGGATCGACGGCGGTCTCGGAAGCCTATTTCGCGCAGATGATCGGCGTACCCTTTTATGCGGTGATGCCGCGCACGACCTCGGCGGAGAAGATCGCCGCGATCGAGCATTATGGCGGCAACTGCCATCTGATCGACGACGGCCGCGCGCTTTATGCGGAGGCCGCCGCGCTCGCCGCGCGCCTGAACGGCCACTACATGGACCAGTTCACCTTTGCCGAGCGCGCCACCGACTGGCGCGGCAACAACAACATCGCCGAGTCGATCTTCACCCAGCTCAAGGGCGAGCCACGCCCGGTGCCGGACTGGATCGTGATGGGCGCCGGCACCGGTGGCACCTCGGCAACCATCGGGCGCTATCTGCGCTATCGGCAATACCAAACGCGACTCTGCGTCGCCGACGTCGAGCATTCCGCCTTCTTCGAGTGCTTCCGGACCCAGGATCGCACGCAGACCTGCGAGCGGCCCTCGCTGATCGAAGGCGTCGGCCGTCCGCGTTGCGAGCCATCCTTCGTGCCGGGCGTCGTCGACCGCATGATGAAGATCCCGGACGCCGCGACGATCGCGGCGATGAATTTGCTGACGCGCCGGCTGCGCCGTGCGGTCGGCGGCTCAACCGGAACCAATTTCCTGGCGCTGTGCCGGCTCGCCAACGAGATGCGTAACGCGGGTGAGACGGGTTCGCTGGTCACGCTGATCTGCGATTCCGGCGAGCGCTACCGTCAGACCTACTATGAGCCACAATGGCTCGCCGCGCGTGGGCTCGATCCCGCGCCGTATGAAGCCGAGTTGTCGGCCTTCCTGGAGACGGGCAAGCCGCTCAGCTTTACGGTCGCGGATGTCGCAAACCCACGGAACTCACGAGGTGGTGCGTGACCACGCTGATCGAAACGATGGCCGGCGTGCCCGAGGGATCGCGGCTTAATCAGGCGTTGAAAACGCGCGCTGAGATCCTGCGCCTGAGTGAAGCTGCGCATGACGCGGTGCTGCTGCCGCGCGAACCCGGCGGGCTGAGCCACGGCCTGCGCGCGGCGCTCGCGGCGCGGATGTGCCGGCATGTCGGCGATGCCGCCCTGACTGCGCACTACGAATCCTATCTCGCGCATTCGCATGATCTGGATGTCGCCACCCTCGCCGAGCCCGGCGGAGCCTGCGGCGATGCGCTGAACGACGCCATGGCGCGCCACGCCGACCTCCTGACGCTCTCCCCGCGCGAGGCGACGCGACAGGACGTCGAGACGCTGAAGGCCGCCGGGGTCAGCGAGGCCGACATCGTGCGGCTGTCTGAACTCGCCGCTTTCGTGAACTATCAGTTGCGGGTCGTTGCCGGCCTGAAACTTCTCAAGGCAGTCGAGGCCAGATGAGCGAGGTCGTTCACAGCTTCACTGCCACGATCCCGACCTGGTCGCCCTACGTCACCCCGGTAGAGCTCGCCTCCGCAACGCCGGAGCAGCTCGCGGCGATGAAAGTCACGCCGTCGAACAAGGGCGTGTCGCCTTACGTGCTGACGCTGGCGCATGATCCGGAATCGCTCGAGGTCCGCTCGCCGCTGTTCAACATGATCATGTACGGCAAGGATGGCCTGTCCACTGCCGAGCGCGAGCTCGGCGCGCTCAGCGCCTCCATCGTCAACCGCTGCATCTATTGTGCTGCCGTTCACGCCTCACGCTTCATCGGCCTCACGGGGCAGAACGATGTGGTCGAGGAGATCTTTGCCGGCGAGCGCGACGCCAGGCTGGAGGCGCGACAGCAGGCACTGTTCGATTTCGCCACGAAACTATCGACGACGCCGATCGAGGCTACGACGGACGACGCGCGCAGATTGGCGGACGCTGGCCTCAGCGGGCTCGAACAGCTCGACCTCGTGCTGTCGGCCGCGATCTTCGGCTGGGCCAACCGGCTGATGCACACACTTGGCGAACCGGTGGCGTAAGCGGTTCAACGAGCAAAATCAGTCTTTAGCTTGGATATTGAGCATTGGAGCGAGAATATCGGTCCACAAAAGATGGGCGCCCACCGTAGCCACCGTGACCCCGCCAATGACGAACCAAAGATAGATCTTGCTGCTGAAGAACAATTGGAGGCCCGCGACGTACAGACCTCCAAGCAGCATCACAATGGCCAAAGCGAAAACCAGAACCTTTCTCATCTCAAATCCATTTAGCAAGAAGCTTATTGTCCAAATTGGCAGACCCAGGACACGGGCGCCTCAATTCGTTGTGCGGCCTGCGACTCCCGCCAAAACATAGCACGGTTGCAGCGGCGCCTCCATGCCACCAGGATCGCGACGCGCATGTCACGGCAACTTCACTTGCCTTGCGCCGCTGCCCGGGCAACGTTCGGCACTCCCTGAACGAGGAGAGCTGCCATGCGCCTTCCCATTCTCGATCCGAAAGAGCTGACCGCCGAGCAGAAGCCGCTGTATGACGACATGCGAGCGGGCATCAAGGATCATTTCAAGGGCTTTGTGAACATGCGCGAGGACGGCGCGCTGCTCGGCCCGTGGAATCCCTGGCTCCGCGAACCGCGTTTCGGCAGGCCGGTGTGGGATCTGGTCAAGGCGATCGCATCGAATCCGCTGCTGCCGGCGCCGGTGCGCGAGGTCGCGATCCTCGTCACCGGCTCGCATTTCCGCTCCGGCTACGAACTCTATGCCCATGTGCTGGTCGCCGAGCAGCGCGGCCTGTCGGATGAGAAGCTCGCGACCATCGTGGCCGGCCAACGGCCGGTCGACCTGACCAAGCAGGAAGCCGTCGCCTACGACATGGCATCCGCACTGGTGAGCGGCGGCGTGCTGCCCGAGTTGACCTGGCGCGCCGCGGTGAAGGAGTTCGGCGAGCACGGCGCAGCCGAATTGTCCTATCTCGTCGGTGTCTATTGCATGGTCTCGGTCACGCTGAACACGTTCGATGTGCCGGTGCCGGATTAGTCTTACTGCGTCACAAGACCCTCATGGTGAGGAGCGCGGAGCGCGTCTCGAACCATGAAGGCCCGGATATCACCCGCGGCCATCCTTCGAGACGCGCGTTCCGCGCTCCTCAGGATGAGGAAGAGTGCTTGTGACACGGTAGAAATAGAAGCGACTTCGGCGATCACTCCGCCGCCTTGCTTGCGGGCAGCGGTGGCGACCAGGCAATGCAGCGATTGCGACCTCCGGCCTTGGCCTGGTAGAGCGCGTGATCGGCCGCGCTCATCAACGCATCGGTGCCGGACATGCTGACGCTGGCCTCGGCGATGCCAATGCTCACGGTGACGCCGAACTGGATCTTGTGGGCGGCGATATGCGAGCACATCACGCGCTTGCGGATGCGCTCGGCGACCGTTCTGGCGCGGGACAGGCTGGTCTCGGGCAGGAGAACCGCGAACTCCTCGCCGCCGAGACGGCCGATGATATCAGACTTGCGCTTGCCATCGAGGCATGCGGCAGCGACCGTCTTGATCGCGGCATCGCCGACCGCATGGCCGTAGTGGTCGTTGACCGACTTGAAGTGATCGATGTCGAGCATCAACACCGACACCGAGCGATAGTAGCGCTGGAAGCGACTCCATTCGGCATCGAGGCTTTCCAGGAAATGGCGGCGGTTGAAGAGGCCGGTGAGCGGATCGGTGGTGGCCAGCGTCTCCAGCATCTTGGCCTTTTGCGTAAGATCGGTGATATCGACATAGGTCAGCATGCGGCCGCCATTCGACATCGTCGTGCAATGGGCGCGGATGCGCCTACCGTCCGGCGTCTGAAGGTCACGCACGTGATCGCCGGCCTTGACCTCTTCGACGCGCTTGGCTGGAAATTTTGCGAGTTCGCTTGGGGGCAGATCCGGCGCGCTGGCGCGATGCACGCGCCGCACCAGCGACGCGTAGGCTGGCCGGCCTACTGCCTCCTCGTCGCTGACCTCCCAGAACCGCCGCATCCGCCGGTTCATGAAGCTCGCGTTCAGTTCGGAGTCGAGGAGAAGCACGCCATCCTGGACGTTCTCCAGCGCATCTCGCAATAGCTTCAGCTCGTCGGAGGAGCGCACGATATCGGTGACGGGCGTGTAGGTCAGCATCCGTCCGCCGTCAGGTAACGGCGTGCACTGCACGCGCATGACATCGCCATTGGTTCGGCGCAGATCGACCGGCGTGGGGTCTCCTGCCTCGATCTGGCGAACACGCCTTGCAACGAGCGCATCAAGCTCGGCGGCCGGCACTTCGTAGGCTCCCGTATCCCGTCCGTGATAGAGCAGTGTGAGTATCGAGGGATTGCTGTCGGCGACCTCTTGGGGCAGCCGCCACATCTGGCGGAATGACCGATTGATCAGGCGCGCCCTGAGCTGCGCGTCGAGCAGCACGATGCCGGTCGGCACGTGATCGAGCGCGGCGCGCAGCGCCAGCATCTGGCTACGCATCAAGGCGTCGCCGCGCCGGGTCGGCGCCTCCTCGTTTCTCGCCTCGCCACCAGCCGTGCCGAGCGCGACACCGATCTCGCGATCGGAACGCCAAACCACGCGGCACGCCAGCAACTCGTCGTCCGCAAGCTTCAACTGGAATTGGTCGGGTACGCCAAGACCGGTCTCGAGCTGAAGCGTGGCGCCTTCCTCCGACATGCGGCGCACCACGCAATCGAGCGACGATTGCCCAAAGTTGAAGATAATCTTCCCGGCCAGGAACGTTCGTTCCGGCGTCAAGCGGGGCATCGCAACCTCCCAGACGAAATCTGTTCCAGTCTGCCGCAATGCCCCTTGCGGCAGGATAACGCAGCGGGCGATTTCGCGGGAAAGGCTAACGATCTGTTGACGGGCAACGCTGCCGGGCGAAGGTCGACGCGTGACAAAAGCCTTTGTCCATCAGTGAGTGCAAGAGAAGCCGTAGCACCGTCATCCGGACAATTGCGATGGGTTTGCTTTACCGAAAATCCACCACGCAGGAACTCCGTTGCAAAGTCACCTGACAAGACGGTTTCGGCATCCGCGCGACAAGCGTCGTGATACCGAACAGGCGGTTGCCGTCGTCGTTCATGCGATCGAGCTGGAGCCGCACGATCGGTTGGGTGAGGGGCTGGACCTGTGCCAGGCGGCCAAGCCGCGCCCCGCCGAACGATTGCACGTCGGCGCGGCCGGTGCCCCCTACAATTGCTCGGTGCGGATTGCTTCGTGCAAGTTGGGCCGCGATCGCCCGCAGCGTCAAGCCGCATCTGCAATCTGTGGACTGTCCGGGCGCACGCCGTTACCCTGCCGTGATCGCAACGACACACTCGCCTGCCAGAACCGCGCGATCAGGACCAGAGAGGATGAAAGCAATGAAGACATCACGCCGTGTTTTGTTGGCCGGAATGGCAGGGCTCGTCGCCGCGCCGCAGGCCGCAAGCAGCGCCTTGGCTTCAACCGACGATGTGGTGGACCTGACGATAGCCGAAGAACGCTTCGCCAGGATGATCGCGGCCGCGCACGCGCCCGACATCACCTGCGCACGACAGGCCGAGCGCTTCGCGGAAACGCATTGGCGGGAGTATGTGGCAGCGGCCCGAGCGGTGCTGAGCGCAAGAGGCTGAGCTCTCTTCCTCCTCTTGCGTGAGAAGGTGGCATCGGCTGCCCCCGGCGACTGTTCTGGAGAGACGCTCCACTTCTGCGCTCAAATGAGAGAGCGGCGCTCCAGGACGACTACCGAATCAATCTCAGCAGTACCAAGGGACGATCGGCGCCCACCTTTCCACGTCGATGATTCGATACGCTGTGCCGCGAGTACGCGACACAGTCAGCAACGCTGCGGAAACGTCTCCTCACGCGTTGAGCAACCGACCCGTAAGCATCTGGGCGCTACGTTGAAGCGCTCAATTCTTCGCTTAGGGGGTGCACCAAGTTGACGTTTGCTGCCACGCGTTTTGGTCGCCTGCTCTCGCGTTTCTGCTCCGATCGCCGCGGAAATGTCGTCGTGATCTTCGCCATTACATCACTGCCCGTTCTCGCCGCCGTCGGCGCCGCGGTCGATTACTCCCTCGCAGTGCGGGCCCGAGCCAAGCTGACGGCAGCACTCGACACCGCGGTGCTGGTCGCCACCGCAAAGAGCGAGATCACAAACGCCGCAGCCACGGCACAGAGCGATGCACTGAACACGTATGCCGCGCAGATGTCCGCATACGGCATGACAACGAGCTCAGTGTCCATCACGGTGACAGATACCGTGACCACCCGGACGGCTACCGGCACGGCAACATTGACCGTTTCGAATTATTTCATGGGTCTAGTGGGCTACAAGACCATGACGGTTTCGGCGAGCTCGTCGGCGGCGGCCTCGCTGCCCAGCTATATCGACTTCTACGTGCTGCTCGACAACTCGCCATCGCAGGGGCTTGGCGCGACCACTGCTGATATGACCGCCTTGCAGGCCGCAACTTCCGACAGTTGCGCCTTCGCCTGCCACGACACCTATACGTCGAGCTCCAAAAAGACGAAACAAACCAGCAGCTACTATTCGATCGCGAAGAAGCTCGGCATCACGATGCGGATCGACCTGGTGCGGACCGCAACGCAGTCATTGACGGATACCGCCACATCAAGCGAGCTCGTCAGCAACCAATACCGGATGGCGGTCTACACCATGGGAAGCGATTGCAGCTCCATCGGCCTGACGACGATCTCATCGCTCACGTCGAACCTCTCGTCGGTCAAGACGGCCGTCTCTTCTGTCGACCTGATGACGATTCCCTACACCAACTACAACAACGACATGTGCACCGACTTCGACGGCATTCTGTCCTCGATGAACAGCACGATTCCTACTCCCGGCACCGGAACTGCATCCTCGCCGCAAAAATGGCTATTCTTCATCTCGGACGGTGTGGCCGACTATTATTACCCGTCGAGTTGCTCCGAGACCGTCATCACCTCGTCGGGACGATGCCAGGAGCCGCTCACCACCACGATCTGCGATACAATCAAGAATCGTGGCATCAACATCGCGATCCTCTACACCACGTATCTCGCGATCACCAACAACAGCTGGTACACCACCTACATCGCGCCCTGGCGCAGCTCGATCGCGACCCAGATGAAGGCCTGCGCAACCTCCGGCTATTACTATGAGGTGTCGAGCGACAGCAGCATCAGCGACGCGCTGACGGCGCTGTTTCAGAAGGCCATCTCCTCCGCGCACCTGACGCAGTAGCCGTACCCGCTGGCGGCGCGTCGCAGCTCCGAGCTGGCGCGGCAAAAGCCACCGGCATCCAAGTCCCATGATGTGGGCAGCTCAGTTCAATTGAGCTCTTTGGTGCAGCGCACCAGGCTGGATCGTCTCATCCATTGAAACTAAACTCGAGCCATGCCTGAACGCGAGATCGAGTGGTCGCCAGACCTGATCCATCCCAAGAGCGTCGCCGGAACGGCGCTGCTGGGCAAGGCTTGCGACATCCTCGAATTGATCGGCAGGTCGCCGGGTTCCCTGGATCAAGCGATACTCGCCGAGCAAACCGGCATTCCGCGCGCAACGCTTTACCGCATCCTGGCTGCGCTGATCTCGCGCGGGTTGATCCGCGCCGATCCTCGAACTCAAAATTACACGCTCGGCTTCAACTTCCTCGACTTGGCACAGAACGCGTGGTCGTCGTCGGATCTCGCATCGATCGCCTCCGTTGAACTTCGGCGACTACGCGACTTGACGGGAGAGACAGCCTACCTTGCGGTGCAAGAGGGCAGTCATGTTCTGTCGCTCGGCCGTTTCGAAAGCGTTCATTCCGAACGGTCGAATGCAAGGCTCGGGGCACTGAAACCGATGCATTGCACGA
This sequence comes from Bradyrhizobium sp. UFLA05-89, assembly GCF_059803475.1. Lineage (NCBI taxonomy): Bacteria > Pseudomonadati > Pseudomonadota > Alphaproteobacteria > Hyphomicrobiales > Nitrobacteraceae > Bradyrhizobium > Bradyrhizobium sp. UFLA05-89. The sequence continues at coordinate 42,064 of NZ_JBANBA010000085.1, forward strand.
GTCAGGGCAAGTCAATTCTTGCCCATCTCTCGGAGTCTCAGCTCGAGCTGGCGCTGCGCGGCGAGCTCACGAAATTCACGGACAATACGATCTGCGATCCCCAGCAATTGAGGGCTCATCTCGCAATCGTCCGCGCACGCGGTTATGCAATCGACGACGAGGAAATCATCCTCGGCACGCGCTGCGTCGGAACGGCAATTCTGGATCCCGGCGGGAAGCCGTTGGCCGCCATCAGCGTGGCCGGTCCGACGTTCCGCATCACCGCGCAGCGCGCCGAGCAGTTGGGACAAGAGCTCGTTGAAGTCGCAAAGCGAATCTCGGACCTGCTTGCGCCGACGATCAAGAGCGCCCGGCATGCGCCGGCTTTCAATTACCCACAAATTCTCCTCCGACCATGGCGCCCAGCGCGATGTCGGTGAGGCGTGACAGCCCGCGCCAC
>NZ_JBANBA010000086.1:0-41517 GCF_059803475.1 Bradyrhizobium sp. UFLA05-89
GCAAAGGCGCCATATCGGTTCTGGTCCAGGTCTCGTCGATGAAGACCAGCCGCTCAGCTTCGACGCGACCTTGATACTTTGTCCATTGGAGGCGCCGCCGCGCCACCTCGGGTCGATCGCGTTCGCCAGCCGCCACGCTTTTTTTTGAAGCTGAGCTTCTCGGCATGCACGAAGTCCCACACCGAGTGGTAGTCGACCTTCAGGCCGCGTCCGGCAAGCTCGGCAACCAGCCCCCGTATGGTGAAATCGCCGTCCTTGATCCGCTGCGACAGCCAGAGCGCGTGCTCGCCCGAAATTGCCTTCGGCTTGTAGCCGCCTATCTGACCAGGCTCAACGCTGCCGGTCTCATCGACCCGCTTCATCCAGCCGATGGCCGTGCTGATCGCCACACCAAACTGCTTGGCCGCCTGATTGCGGGACATCCCGCCCTCGATTGCCGCCACGACGCGCTTGCGAAGATCCAGAGAGTACGGCTTGCCCATCCATGCTGGCCTCCGTCCAGCCAGCATGGTGAATCAGAAACAAGCTGATTTGGGAATCCCAAATCGATTCAACCTAACCCCATCCCGCTTTAGTTGCTTGATGAGCGTTTCGAGACGCGAGGCCATGTTGACGGCAGGGCCTATGACGGTGAAGCCGGGAGCGCGAGCCGATACAGTTATCCCGAACGGCGGCGCTTGGCTCCATCCGGACTACGGCTTTCGGCAGCCTTCGCCAATCCCAGGTCGGCAAGGTTCGCTGGTTCCTGTGCCGCCTTTCGCCATTGCGCCGGCGTGATGCCCATGTGGCTCTTGAAGGCGCGCTGGAATGCGGCCTCGGATTGATATCCTGCTATCTCCGCAACGCCTGCGGTCGAGATCGAGGATTTCCGCAATTCGTTCGCCGCGCGCGCCATGCGGATGTCCGTCAGGAGATCGCTTGCAGACCGTCCCAGTTTCTCCTGGAATTGACGGGCGAGCGTGGCACGCGACATATTGCACAGGCGCGCAAGCTCGGGCAGCGACCACGCGCGCGCCGGCTCGTTGAACAGAACGGCGACGGCCGGGGCCACGCGAGGATGACCAGCCAGCGCGAGGAGACCCCGCGGCGCATCTTCGGTCTCACTTGCAAGGCGCAGCACGAGCGCGAACATCGCCGTTGAAAGCGCGTTGAGCATTGCACGGCCACCCAAGTGATCGTCCGCCGACTCGCTGCGCATCAGCGCAACGAGACCGCCAAGCTGCGCACCGGTGTCCCTTTGCACCGCGCGCGCGCCGGCATGCACGACCAGGCGTGGAGGGAGATAGCTGCGCAAAAACCGATCGTGCGGGGGCGCGATCGCGAAATGTCCGCACAGCAAGTCAAGCCGTTCGCCTCCGCCAGCGTTTTCACTGATCACGAGATTGAGCTCTCGGCGATTTCGTGCCGGCTTCGGCCGCGCGCCGCTCCCGTCGTGCATCACATGGCGCGGATTGCCGGGAAGCAGCAGGATGTCGCCCGTTTCCAGGTGAAGCGACCGTCCGCCCGCTGGATCTTCGAGCAGCGCCGAACCGCCGACAACCGCGTGATAGGGGATTTCGTTCGCCTCGCCCGGCCCCTGGTCGATGCGCCAGGGCGCACCGTAGGCGCAGCGCAGATCGAGGCGACCGTGCACCGGTATCATCTCGAACAGCCGGCTAAGCCAATCCACGACGACCTCCCGACCGGGAAATGAGATGATTGAGCATATATATGAGTTATTGCGACATTCAAAGACTCAAGCCGCGATCATATTGTCACTCCGCAATCGTTCACGAACCCAACGAAGGAGTGTCACCATGTCTCGTCTTACTGTCCCCAACCTCGAAACCGTCGCCGGCCCGTCCGGTCAGGTCTATGCCCAGATCAAGAAGGCCGTCGGCAGCGTGCCAAACACGTTTGCGGCCATTGCCGCCCACGGTCCCGCTGCGCTCAAGTCGGTTCTCGCCGCCGACGCCGTGCTCGCTGCGGGCAGCCTGACCAAGCGCGACCAGGAAGTGATCAAGCTTGTCATCAGCGCCGCCGGCGGCTGCGACTACTGCGTCGCCGCCCACAATTATCTCGCCAAGCTCGCCGGCGTGAAGCCGGAGGAGCTCAGGCAGATCCGCGAAGGCCAGCCCACCGGCGATGCCAAGCGAGACGCGCTGGTCGAGTTCGTGCGCAAGCTCGCTCGGTCCAGCGGCACCGTCAGTGACGAGGATTTCGCCGCGATCAAGGCTGCCGGCTACAGCGACGCCCAACTGGTCGAGATCAGCCTGGCTTTCGCAACCACCGTCTTCACCAACGTGTTCAACCGCATCAACGACACCGAGATCGACTTCCCCGCAGTCGCGTGAAGCGACCATGCAGTCAGATCTTGAATGAAGGACTCGCGACCATGACCGTGCTTGCCAAGACCACTCAAAAGACCACACAGAATTCCCTTGTCCGTGTGCTGCACAGCTCCGGCCTGCTCGCGGACGATCTCGACTATCACGTCGTCCGCGCCTCGATGGTGATCATGTTCTTCTTCTTCGGATATCAGAAATGGTTTCCGTACGAGTTCGAACGCCTGGTCCCGTTCATCAGCAACGGGCCGCTGATCTGGTGGCTGTACCCGGTGTTCGGCCACGCCGGCGCCAGCTACTTCCTGGGCGTTTCCGAGTGGACGTTCGGGTCCCTGCTGCTCGCGGGCTTCTGGGACAAGCGGCTCGGCATTCTCGGCGCCCTGGGCTCGACCGGCACGTTCATTGCGACGGTCACCATCATTCCGTTCATGCCGGAAGGCTGGGACATGGCCGCAGGAGGTTTCCCTGCGATGACGGGCAACGTGCCCTTCCTGATGAAGGATGTCGTTCTGCTCGCCGTCTCGCTCTACGTGCTGAGGCAGGACGTGGTTCGCCTGACGCGGCAATAAGGTGGCACTCTGCTGATGGCGATGCGTCGCCGGCCAGCTTCCCGCTCGCCGGCGATTGCGCGTCTTCGGCCACGCCGAACCGCGCAGCGAAATCCGGGAGGCCGACGCAAGTGGCCGGTCAATCTTCAGCCGTGATACGCAAACAGCTCGACCGGCTCGTTGAAGCCGCGCACCGGATGCTCGCCGACGCGCTCCAGCTCGAAGTCGTTCTTCACGAGATCGGCGAAGGCGCGCGAGAGCAGCACGGTTCGCCCAAATTGCTTGGTGAGAGTTTCGAGACGCGAGGCCATGTTGACGGCAGGACCGATGACGGTGAAGTCGAGCCGGGTGCGCGAGCCGATATTGCCGTACATGACGTCGCCGACATGGGCGCCGATCCCGTAATGCAGCGGCGCGCGGCCGGTGACGCTGTTGTTTTCGTTCAGCACAGCCATCGCCTGCCGGGCCTCGCTCACGGCCCGCAGCAGATTTGCCCCAGCCGAGGGCTGGCTGAGCGGGAAGATGGCGAGCAGGCCGTCGCCGATGAATTTCAGGATCTCACCGCCATGCCGCACGATCGGCTCGGACATCGCGTCAAAATAGTCGTTGAGGAGATCGATGACGTCGTCGCGCGGCCAGTTGTCCGAGATGCGCGTGAAATCGCGCAAGTCGCAGATCAGGATCGCGGCTCGCACCGTCGTGCCGCTGCCGCGCCTGGTGGCGCCCGCGAGAATGAGCTCGCCGGCATGCGATCCGACATAGGTCTCGAGCAGGGTGCGCGCCAGCCGGTTCTTGACCCGGATCTCGCTGACCAGCGCGAGGACCGGCATCAGTCTCCTCAGGGCTGCGATATGCGTATCGTCGAAACCACCGGGACGATCGGTTGCGAAGGTGACGAGATGCTGCTTGCCGAGCGTATGATAGAGCGGCCACGCCACATAGTCAGTCAGGCCCTTCGCCCGCATCTCGTCGTAGACGGCGTGCTTGCGCCGCTCTGACGGGTCCCGTTCGAGATGCTCGCGCACCTCGGTTGCACCGTCGTAGATTTCGTTGGCGGGACTGCCGATATATTCGGACCGCCCGCGCACATCGTAATCGACCCGCGAAATCTCCGCGCCCTGCATCCCATCGGCCCACATCATGCGCGCGCCCAGCCATTGCGGATGGTTGATCACGACATGCAGCGTCGCCCGCGCGACCGGAATGCCGGCCTGCTGGAGGCGGATGCACATCTCGGCAAAGATATTGTCGATGAAGCGCTGATCGCGCGTCTCGTTGGTCAGCCAGTGCAGGACCTCGCTGCCCGGAAGCGCGGCAGCAGGATCGATGTTTTGCGGCGCGTTCATGAGGTGCTCCTGGGCCGAGGGGCGGGTCGGGGGTGCAGGATATGTCGTGTCTCGGGCAGGCGACGTCAATGGAGGCTGCCAACCCGTAGGATGGGTAGAGCGGTCGCGAAACCCATCGAGGTTTGTCCGACGATGCAGCATGATGGGTTTCGCTAGTGCTCAACCCATCCTACGGGCGCCTGAGCCCTGGATCGACGCCACATCAGTGGACGGTCACCGTCTCGTCATCTCGGCTTCGTCGATCATTGCTCTGGTCGCCGCGCTAAATTTGGGGGCTCAAGATGCATTTGTTCAAGATGTTGTCGTCCGACCGCCGGTCGATCCTGAAGGGGCTCGCGGCCGCTGCGGTTGCGCCGCTGGCGGGGCCGGCCTTGGCCGCCGAAGGCTTGCCGAAAGCGCCGACGGGGCCGGCGGCTGCGATCGCCACCGACAAGGCCTATTGGGACGCGGTGCGCGGGCTCTATGCCGTGACACCTGACGTCGTGAACCTGGAGAACGGCTATTGGGGTGTCATGCCCGAGCCCGTCCGGCGCGAGTTCATCCGCCAGACCGACATGGTCAACTCCCAGAATTCCTATTATGCGCGGCAGCGCTTTGGTGCCGATTTCGAGGCCGTGCGCGTCAAGGTCGCGGAAGCCGTCAGCGCGGCGCCCGAGGAGATCGCGCTGACGCGGGGGGCGACGGAGGCGCTGCAGCTCCTGATCGGCGGCTACAACAGGCTGAAGGCCGGCGACACCGTGCTCTATGCCGATCTCGACTACGATTCGATGCAGTATGCGATGAACGCGCTGAAGGCGCGACGCGGCGTTGACGTCGTCAAGTTCGACGTGCCGGAGCCGGCGACCCGGCAGGCGGTGCTGGACGCCTACGCAAAGGCGATCGAGGCCAATCCAAAGACGAAGCTGCTGCTTCTCACCCATGTCAGCCACCGCACCGGCCTCGTGATGCCGATCGCGGAGATCGCGCGCATGGCAAAAGCGAAGGGCATCGACACCATCGTCGACGCGGCGCATTCGTCGGGGCAGATCGAGTTCAAAGTCGGCGAGCTCGAGGCCGATTTCGTCGGCTTCAACCTGCACAAATGGATCGGCGCGCCGCTCGGCGTCGGCTTCCTCTACATCAGGAAAGACCGCCTCGCCGACATCGACCGCGACATGGGCGACGAGGACTATCCGGAGAGCGATATCCGCTCCCGCGTGCACACCGGCACCGTGAATTTCGCGACCGTGCTGACGGTGCCGACGGCGGTCGCGCTGCATCAGGAGATCGGCGCACCCGCCAAGCAGGCCCGCCTGCGCTATTTGCGCGACTACTGGGTGAGCCGCGCCCGCGCGTTCAGGGATATCGAGATCCTGACGCCGGACGAAGCCGGCTCCTACGGCGCCATCACCTCATTTCGCCTCGCCGGCAAGACGAGCAAGGCAGACAACGACGCCGTCGTGACCAGGCTCCGGGACGGCTTCAAGGTGCACACCGTGCGCCGCGCGGGCGTTGCCAAGGGGCAATGCATCCGCGTGACGCCGGCGCTCTACACCACGGAGGCCGATCTCGACCGCCTGGTCGAGGCGCTTGCAATCATCACCGGCACGAAGGCGGGCTGAGGCCCGCCATCAGGCTTGGGGAACCTGAACATCCATTCAACAAAGTTTCTGCCGCGTTCCTGCAACGGCTGATGCTGGCGGTCGTTGACCCCTGCACGAACGATGCAAAGGAGGAACCGATGAGGAAGCTCACTTACGCGCTTGCAGCGGCAGCGACGCTTGCAATCAGTGCCCCGACCATCGCCAATGCAGCCGGCTTCGGGGTCTATATTGGCGGCGACCGAGACTACTACGGCGACCGCTATGATGGTCCGCGCATGCGCTTCTACGATCACGACCGCGGCTGGCATCATGGCTGGTACCATCATGACCGCGACTACGACCGCGGCGTTGTGATCCGCCGACACTACTGGGACGATTAGCGCAGACCCGGCATGGTCGAACAAGGAAGGCCTCGCTTCGGCGAGGCCTTTTTGTTTTGCGAAGTTTGGTCGAAACTTCTCGGGCGCAGCCCGAACCAGATCTCAGCTGACCGATACCAGCCCCCCGTCGGTCGCCACCATCGAAGCCCTCGTGCGCGGCAGGACGAAGTGAATGATCGCGGTTGCGATCAGGTAAACGCTGGCACAGGCGAAGAACACGAAGGTGTAGTTGTTGCCCGTTGCGTCGAGCACGCGGCCGATGGCCGCGGCGGAAAAGGCGCCCGCCACGGAACTGATGCCGCCTCCGAGCCCGACCGCGGAAGCGACCGCTCCGCGCGGCATGGTGTCGGATACCAGCGTGAACAGATTGGCGGAAAAGCCCTGGTGAGCCGCCATCGCGATGCCGATCAAGACGACTGCGGCCCACATGCTGTCCAACTGTGGCGCGAGAAACACCGGCACGGTGCAGGCTGCGCAGACCAGCAAGGTGATCTTGCGGGCGGTGAACACTTCCGTGCCGCGCTTGATCAGGGTCGACGAGATCCAGCCGCCCGCGATCGAGCCGATATCAGTGAGCAGGTAGATCACCACCAGCGGCAAGCCCACCGCCATCAGCGACACGTGAAACTTGCTGTTGAGGAAGGACGGAACCCAGTTGTTGTAAAACCACCAGGCCGGGTTGGTGAGCACACCACCAACGATGTAAACCCAGGTGCCGGGATAGGCCAGCAACTTTGCCCAGGGGACCTTTTCCGTCGCGACTTCGGGGTCGCTGTTGATATAGGCCAGCTCGCTCGGCGACACGCGGGGGTGTTCGGCCGGGCTGCGGTAGGCGATCAGCCAATACGCGACCCAGATCAGCCCCATCGCGCCGGTCACGTAGAAGGCTGCCTGCCAGCTGGACAGGCTCACGACCAGTGCACCGATCAGCGGCGCCAGCATCGCGCCGACATTGCTGCCGCTGTTGAAGATGCCGGTTGCCAAGGCACGGTCCCGCACCGGGAACCATGTGGCGATCGTCTTGATGCACGTCGGGAAGTTGCCACCCTCACCGAGGCCGAGCACGATGCGGGCGACCATGAATCCGGCGACCGATGCGACCAGGCCGTGCGCCATGGATGCGAGGCACCACAGGATGGCGGCTGCGGCAAGACCGAGGCGAATTCCGATCTTGTCGGTCAGCCACCCCATGCCGGCATAACCGAAAGCGTAGGCGAACGAAAAGCAGAAGATGATGTTGCCGAAATCTGTTTCGCTGAAATGCAGATCGTTCTGGATCGTCGGCTTGAGCACGCCGAGGATATTGCGATCCATATAGTTGATCGTGGTCACGGCGAACAACAAGGCGCAGATGACCCACCGATAGCGGGTGGACGCCTTGGTGAACGCCTGCAGGTTCGACTCGCGCATCAAATCCTCCCTTGAGCTGGCGCCTCGGCATTTTGCCCAGCCTCTGGCCCGGCCCCGGTTTTCCCGCGGCTCGTTCCGCCATCGCCTCGAACCTAGAAGACACCCCGCGTGCGATCGACTAGTTATTGGGCATCGATCAATTCAATTTCGACATTGAATGCAACCGATGGCGGTCGGCGTCTTCCATGCCGATCCGCGGCTTTGACCTGTTGGCAGCGGCGTCCGCTAGATCGGGTCGAACGCGCGGATCGGGGGCAGGTTGCCGGTGAACCGCTCCACCTCGACGGTCGTGAGCTGGCCGGTGCAGCCTTGCGCGAAGGACGAGGTGCCGATGTCGCGGGTGAGCACGTTCGGATTGCCGTGAACGCAAAGCGGCGCTTCTTCCTCCGGATCCATCGGGTCGTACCAGGCGCCGGTCGGCAGCTGGACTACACCGGGCGCGATGCCGTCGGTGACATGGACCGCGGCAAGGCAGGCGCCCCGCGCGTTGAACAGGCGGATGATGTCGCCGTCCTTGATCCCGCGAGCATCCGCGTCACGAGGGTTCATGCGCGCGGCCTCGCGGCCACGATGTTTTGCGCCTAGCGAATGTCCGCCGAAGTCGAGCTGGCTGTGCAGCCGCGTCACCGGCTGGTTGGCGACGAGGAAGCACGGCGAGCCGGGCGTCGGCACGTCGGTCTTCTCGAGCCAGACCGGATGGCCCGGACAATCCGCATCGCCATGGCCTGCGATCTTCGCCGAAAAAACCTCGATGCGCCCGCTCGGCGTCGGCAGAGCGTGTGCGACCGGATCCTCGCGGAAGCGGCGCAGCCTGCCGCCGTCGTCGGGCTGCTGCGGCACGACCAAGCTGCCGCGCTGCCAGAACTCCTCGAAGCTCGGCGCTTCGAGGCCGCGCTTGGCCAGCGAGGCACGGGTCGGCTCATAGAGATGTTGCAGCCATTGCCGCGCGTTGCGCCCCTCGGTGAAGGGTTCGCGCACCCCGAGACGATCGGCGAGATCGGCAAATATCTCATAGTCGTCACGCGCCAGCCCAAACGGCTCGGCGATCCCGTGCATGGCGACCATCAAGGGATCGTTGGCGGAATAGCCGATGTCCTCCCGCTCGAGCGTCATTGTCGAGGGCAGGACGATATCGGCGTGGCGGGCCGTCGCGGTCCAGGCGAGCTCGTGCACGACCAGCGTATCGACTTTCGCGAAGGCCTTGCGCAGGCGGTTGATGTCCTGGTGGTGATGGAAGGGATTGCCGCCGGCCCAATAGACGAGACGGATGTCCGGATAGATGCGCGTCTCGCCATTGTAGCGATAGGTGCTTCCAGGATTGAGCAGCATGTCGGCGATGCGCGCCACCGGAATGAAATCGGCGACACCGTTGCGCCCCTGCCCCAGCGTCGGCCCCGGCACGTCGTTGACGCGCCGGCCGTAATAGCCGATCGCCCCTAACGAATAGGCGTAGCCGCCGCCGGGAAGGCCGATCTGGCCGAGCGCTGCGGCCAGCACCATGCCCATCCACACCGGCTGCTCGCCATGCTCGGCGCGCTGCAACGAATGGGAGACGGTGATGAGCGCCCTTTTTCCGGCAAGGCGACGCGCGAGCTTGCGGATCGTGGGCGCATTGACGCCAGAGATCACGGCGGCCCATTCGGCGCTCTTGGCTTGCCCGTCGCTCTCGCCGGTCAGGTAGCGCAAGAAGACCGGCCAGCCTTCGGTGTAGCGATCGAGGAAGGCCTGATCATGCAAGCCCTCGGCTACCAGCGTGTGGACGATGCCGAGCATCAGCGCAGTGTCGGTGCCGGGCACGCACGTCATCCATTCGGCACCGGCCTCCACCGGCAGATCGTCGCGGAGCGGGCTGACCAGGATGAACTCGCAGCCGCGCCGGCGCGCAGCGTCCATGGCGCCGCGCTCGACGTGCTTGCTGATCGAACCGCCCGCCACCATGGAATTCTTCAGCGCCATGCCGCCGAACGCCAGCACGATTTTGGTCTCGGTCGCGATCTGCTCCCAGGTGACGTTGCGCTTGGTGATGTCTTCGTAGCCCGCCAAAATCTGCGGCAGCAGCACCGAGGACGCGCCTGAGGAATAGGAGTTGACCGACCGCACATAGCCGCCCATCGCGATGTTGAGGAAGCGATGCACCTGGCTCTGCGCGTGATGGAAGCGGCCCGCGCTCGCCCAACCATAGGAGCCGCCGAATATAGCCGAGGGCCCGCGCGTGTCGCGGATGCGCGTCAGCTCGTCCCCAAGGAGGTCTAGCGCCTTCTCCCAGCTGACGGAGACGAACTCGTCGCGGCCGCGGCGATCGTCGGGGCCGGGCCCGCGCTCGAGCCAGCCGCGGCGGATCGCGGGCTGGGCGACGCGCGCCTGGTGGCGGAGCGCGCCGGGGAAATTGTCGATAATGCCGCTCGGATCGGGATCCCCCGCATAGTGCCTGACTTCCAACCCGGCCTCGCCGTTGCGCGCCGAGAACACGCCCCAGTGCGAGGTGTGCGGCTTGAAACCGTCCGACAGGTCGAGGCCGGGATCGGGGTAGCCAATCGTATCATCCATCGCGTGGTCCTCGCCGGGGGGCGCCGAGCAGGCTGCTCCGGTCGCAATTGCCGAGACAATATAATGAAGCGCGGCTGTGAAGGGCAACGGATTAGCGATGTCGGGAACCGAGAGCATAGCGGCCTCGCGCAGATTGCACAGCCTTCATGCGTCCGGTCTCAACGTCGTCATGGCTGCGCGAGTTCACTCATTCGCTGATCGCCGTTTCGCCGCAGGGTTTCCCGGCCTTGTCGGCATTGCCGCCCCCGCCTTGATGAAACATGATGGGATTCAACCGGTGACGGGTTTTCTTTGAGGTGGAGGTCATCCGATGAACGAAAACGAAATCCGCGGGCTCATCTCGGAGGTGAAGCAAGGCACGCTGTCGCGACGCTCGTTCATCCAGTCAATGACTGCGATCGGCATCGCAGCGCCGGCCGCGAGCCAGATCCTGGCCTGGAACGACGTGGCGATGGCGGACGCCACGCTTGACTACAAGCCGACCAAGGCCGGCGGCGGCGGCCCGCTCAAGATCCTGCTTTGGCAGGCCCCGACGCTGCTCAATCCGCATTTCGCGCTCGGCACCAAGGACCAGATCGCCTCGCGCATCTTCTTCGAGCCGCTCGCCGGCTGGGACAAGGAGGGCAACCTCATCCCCTGCCTCGCCGCCGAGGTCCCGAGCAAGCAGAACGGCGGCCTTGCGCCGGACGGCATGAGCGTGACGTGGAAGCTGAAGCAGGGCGTGACATGGCACGATGGCAAGCCCTTCACCGCCGACGACGTCGTCTTCACCTGGACATACGCCGCGGATCTCGCGACCGCGGCGTACACCACGGGATCCTACACGAACATCACCGTCGAGAAGATCGACGACCACACCGTCAAGGTGAAGTTCAAGAGTCCGACCCCGTTCTGGGCCGACCCCTTCGTCGGCGCGGTCGGCCAGATCCTGCCAAAACACCATTTCGGCAACTATGTCGGCGCGAAGTCGCGCGAAGCGCCAGGCAATCTGAAGCCGGTCGGCACCGGCCCATACAGGTTCGTCGAGTTCAAGCCGGGCGACATGATCCGGGCCGAACGCCACCCCGACTATCACGTCAAGAACCAGCCGCATTTCGACACGCTCGAGGTGAAGGGTGGCGGCGACGCGGTCTCCGCCGCACGCGCAGTGCTGCAGACCGGCGAATACGACTATGCCTGGAACCTGCTGGTCGAGGATGAGGTCCTCAAGCGCATGGAGGCCGGTGGGAAGGGCAAGGTCGACGTCACGCCCTCCGGCAACGTCGAGTTCATCATCCTCAACACGACGGACCCGTGGACCGAGGTCGACGGCGAGCGTTCCAGCATCAAGACCAGGCACCCGACGCTGTCCGAGCCGGCCGTTCGCCGGGCGATCAACTTCTTGATCGATCGCGAGGCGATCCAGAAATTCATCTACGGCCGGGGCGGCATCGCGACGGCGAGCTTCGTCAACCAGCCTGCGCAGTTCAAGTCGGGTAAGCTCAAATACGCGTTCGACGTCGACAAGGCGAACAAGATCCTCGACGAGGCCGGCTGGACAAAGAGCGCGGACGGCATCCGCGAGAAGGACGGAAAGAAGCTCAAATTCGTCTTCCAGACCTCGATCAACGCCCCGCGCCAGAAGACGCAGGCCATCATCAAGCAGGCCTGCCAGCGCGCAGGCATCGAGATCGAGCTCAAGTCGGTCACCGCATCGGTGTTCTTCTCGTCGGACGTCGGCAATCCCGATACCTACTCGAAATTCTATGCCGACATGGAGATGTACAACACGACGCAGCCGCAGCCCGATCCGGAGCGGTTCTTGAACCAGTGCGTTTCGTGGGAGATCGCCAACAAGGAGAACAAATGGCTCGGGCGAAACATCTCGCGCTGGTCCGATCCAGAGGCCGACAAGGCCTACAAGGCCGCGCAGAACGAGCTCGACCCGGTCAAGCGCGCCGCGCTGCTGATCAAGGTCGACGAGACCTTCTGCGAGGCAAACGTGTTCCTGCCGCTCCTCTCACGCAACATCGTCGGCGCCGGCGTCAACAACCTCATGGCCGACATCTCGGGTTGGGACGTCACGACGTGGAATCTGGCGAGTTGGTATCGCAGCACGTAGCTCGAGCCGGTATCGCGATCAATCCAACTCAAAGGAGGACTTGACTGCTACCGATCCCATGCCCGGCTCGGATCGCCTCCATCTGCGCGATGACGCTGCCGCACTCGTAGCGGCGAGACATCGGCCGGCCGAGCACATTCCCGCCAGTTATGATCTCCTGAAAACTTGCAATTGGACGCAGGTTTGGTTCGCGAGTTAATCCCACGGCGAAGCACGGCCCCAAATCCGTGATGGCACCGATCCATCGCCGAATGCTTCGACAGGGAGAAACACGTGTCATCTCACGCTCACGCGGCGGGCAGCGAGCACGCGCCTCGATCGCTGGAGGCCACGCTCAGGGCGATCGGCGTTCCCCTCGCCATCGTGATCGCGGCCGCCATCTGGTTCAGTCCCACGCCGGAATCGCTGTCCTTGCAGGGACACAAGGCGCTTGCGCTCTTTGGCGGCATTTTCGTTCTTTACCTGACCGAGGCAATGCCGTTGGCCATTGCCAGCCTGATGGTTGTACCGCTTGCGGTCCTGACCGGAACGGCTACGCTTCGGACCGCGCTTGACGGCTTCTCCGCCTCGCCCGTGTACCTCATCGTGGGCGCCTTCATTCTCGCGACCGCCATGGTGAAGACCCGGCTTGCGGAGCGCATCACTTACATCATTCTGGCGCGGTTCGGCAGTGAACCGACACGGATTACGCTCGGGGTGACGCTCGTCAATATCGCGCTTGCGTTTCTCGTTCCGTCATCGACGGCGCGCACGGCAATCCTCCTGCCGGAGTGCCTCAGCATTCTGACGATCTTCGGAGCCGGAGCGCGTTCGCCATTTGCAATCAATCTGCTCCTGACCCTGACGATGACGAATGCGACGATCGGTGCCGGCGTGTTGACGGCGACGGTGCCGAACCCCGTGACGGTCGAGTTCGTCGCGAAGACGAGCGGCCATACGATCACCTACGCCGAATGGCTGCTCTACGGATTCCCTCCGGCGCTGGTCATGACCATGTTCACCTGGTGGTTCATCCAGCGTGTCTTTCCGCCGGAATTCAAGGCCGGTCATGAGCAGGCCGACGCGCGGATTTCGCAGAATCTCGCCGCAATGGGGGGGATGTCTTCCGCCGAATGGCGCGCCTTGACCGTCTTCGCCCTGGTGACCTGTCTGTGGGCGACGCAGGGCTTGACCGGGCTCGACACGACAGTCGTCTGCCTGATGGGCGCCTGTCTGCTGTTTCTGCCTCGCTTCGGCGTGATCGACTGGAACGATGCCAACAAGGGCGTCTCCTGGCAGGTGCTGCTCATCGCGGGCGGCGGAGTCTCGCTCGGCGACATCCTTCTGAAGACAGGCGCCGCCAACTGGCTGGCCAATTCGATCTTCCTCGCGCTCGGCCTGGCCGGTTCGTCGGCGCTGATCGTCATCGTGGTCGTGATGTTCATCGTGCAGTTCATGCACGTGATGTTCGTCGGCACGACCGCCATGGCGACGGCCCTGCTGCCGATCATCCTGGCGATGGCGGGAACAGCTGGTGTCAATCCGGTCGCGCTGGCGCTGCCGGCCGGCATGATCATCGGCGGCTATCCGCTCCTCATGTTCTACAACACCCTGCCAAGCATCCTCGTCTATGGAACGGGCCGATTGCGCGTCGAGGATTTCCCGAAAGTCGGTGTCGTCGTCTGCATCGTCGCCTGCCTTCTCTACGCCCTGTGCGCCGCGACCTGGTGGCATTGGCTTGGACTGGTCTGATTTCTGTCGAGCGTCAATTCACATATCCGGAGCACAACACATGACATTGCCACTCGCCGGCATTCGCGTCCTCGATCTCTCGAACGTGCTCGCCGGTCCGTTCTGCGGCTATCAGCTTGCACGTCTCGGCGCCGAGGTCATCAAGATCGAAAATCCAAAGGGCGGCGATCTTGCGCGCCGACTCGGCGCCGACCCGGCGATGGCGAAGAATCTCATGGGGTTGTCGTTCGTCGCCGTCAACGCGGACAAGCAATCCGTCGCCATCGATTTCAAGGCCGATCAAGGCAAGGAGATATTCCTTCGTCTCGTCGAAACGGCCGACGTCGTGCTGGAGAATTTTCGCCCGAAGGTCATGGAACGGCTGGGGCTCGGCTATGAGGTGCTGGCAAGGCGCAATCCGCGCATCATCTATTGCGCGATCTCCGGCTTCGGGCAGGACGGACCCTGGGCGGGCCGACCCGCCTACGATCAGATCGTTCAAGGACTTTCGGGCGTCATGAGCGTCACGGGCGATGCCAACACCGCCCCCTTGCGCACCGGCTTTCCGATTGCCGACACGATTGCCGGTCTCACCGCATCCTTTGCGATCACGGCCGCTCTCGTGGAACAACGGCAGACCGGACGCGGGCGGCACATCGATGTCTCGCTGCTTGAATCAACCCTGGCTGCGATGGGCTGGGTGGTTTCCAACCACCTCAACGGCAATGTCGATCCGCAACCGATCGGCAACGAGAACTTCACGGCAGCTCCGTCCGGCACTTTCACGACGGGCTCCGGGCCGCTGAACATCGCGGCAAACGAGCAGAAGCAGTATGAGGCGCTGTGCGACATCGTCGGAAAACCGGAGCTGAAGTCCGATCCGCGGTTTAGCGAGCGGCAGGCGAGAAAGGACCATCGCGCGGCTCTGAAGCAGGAGCTTGAAGTCGCCCTCGCCGCCAAATCCGCGGCCGAATGGGAGACGCTTTTCAACGCCAACGGCGTTCCGGCTGGATGCGTTCTGAGCGTGCCGCAGGTGCTCAAGGAGGAGCAGATCGTCGGCCGCAAGTTCGTCGAAAGCCTGAGCGCGAAAGTGTCAGGCGGCCAGACGATGCGTGTCACCCGTCCGGGCTTCCGACTCGAGACGGATTATCCGGAACCGTTGCCGCCACCCCGCCTCGGCCAGCACACCGAGAAGTGGCTCAGGCAGCTCGGCTTCGAGCACGGCGACATCGAAGCGTTCGGCCAGCACGGCGTTGTCGCCTTCGACAACCGGCCGACGGTCAAGGAGTCGGTCAAGATGCCGGATCTGAAGGCACGCGCCGAGACGTCGAGCACCTGACAAGCGATCGAGGAGAGACTCATGACCGATCAAGGCTCCGCAGACCTGCTGCAAACGGCGACCCAATGGTGGTCGACCGGCATTATCGACATGAAGCCGGGCGTGATCCGGTTTCGCGGCTTTCCGATCGAGCAACTGATTGGCCGGGTGTCGTTCCCGCAAATGATATGGCTGATGCTGAAGGGCGAGCTGCCGTCCCCTGAGCAAGGAGCACTCCTGGAAGCTGCGCTTGTCGCCGCCGTGGACCACGGTCCCCAGGCGCCGTCGATCGCGATCGGACGGATGGCCGTGACATGTGGCCTTCCTCTGAATGGCGCGATGGCCTCGGCCATCAACGTGCTCGACGACGTGCACGGCGGCGCCGGCGAACAATGCATGGAGCTGTACGCCGAAATCGCGCGTCTTCAGGATGATGGTGCCGAGTTGAAAACAGCCATCGAACAGGGCCTCGACGCCTTCGTCGCAGCGAACGGAAAGATCGTGCCCGGCTTCGGACACCGCTTTCATCCGATCGATCCCCGATCACCCCGGCTACTCGAGCTGGTCGATGCAGCGCGAGGGCATAACGTGGTCACCGGGCGCTTTGCAGAGATCGGCCACGGGGTCGAAGACTTGATGCAGCGGCGCAAGGGTCGGAAGATCCCCATGAACATCGACGGGGCCACCGCCGTCATCTATTCGGAGCTGGGCTTTTCGCCCGCGCTGGGTCGTGGCCTGTTCATTCTCTCGCGTTCGGTCGGCATCCTCGCGCATGCATGGGAGCAATCGCAGCAAGGCGGACGGATCAAGGGACCCATGCCGCCGGGTATTCCCTATCGCTACACCGGGCCCGCTCCTCGGGATTTCGCAAAATGACTCAAAACCAAACCGAAGGCAGCGGCTCCGCCTCTCGGTCGGGAGGCGGCAACTATCTCGCCGTGCGGCCGGACTGGCTGGCGCGCGGCTTCGAGGAGGCGCTCGAACCTGATCTGCCCATCATCGACGCCCATCATCATCTCTGGGACAGGCAGAACTGGAGATACCTGTTCGACGAATATCTCGCCGACATCGCCGGAAGCGGTCATAACGTCACGGCAAGCGTCTTCATGCAGTGCCAGGCGATGTACAGGTCCGGCGGACCAACTGCGATGCGGGTCGTCGGCGAAACCGAGTTCATCAATGGTGTCGCGGCCATGAGCGCGAGCGGCAACTACGGTCCGCGGCGCCTTTGTGCCGGAATTGTCGGTCACGCGGATCTGCGTCTCGGAGACGAAGTGACGGCGGTGCTCGAAGCCCACGTCGCCGCCGCTCCCGACCGATTTCGCGGCATTCGGCACGTAGCCGCGTGGGACACCGATCGAAGCCTGATGAATCCGCTGAGCGCCGGTCCGCCCGGCCTCCTCGGCGACAGCGCGTTTCGAGCCGGGTTTGCGCGACTGGCGCCATTGGAGCTCGTCTTCGACGCATGGCTGTTCCACCCGCAAACCCCCGAACTGACCGAGCTCGCGCGGGCGTTCCCGCAAACAACGATCGTGCTCGATCATCTCGGCGGGATCGTCGGCATCGGAGCTTACAAGGATCGGCGCGACGACATTTTCGCCGCGTGGTCGGGCGCGATCCGCGATCTTGCAAGATGCGAGAACGTCTGCGTCAAGCTCGGCGGCCTCGGAATGCGTATCAACGGATTCAGATTCGACATGCGGGAGATCCCGCCGACGTCGGAAGTCCTCGCCTCAGTCTGGCGGCCCTACATTGAGGTTTGCATCGAAGCATTTGGCCCGCAACGATGCATGTTCGAGAGCAATTTTCCGGTCGACAAGGGCTCGTATGGATATGGATCGGCGTGGAATGCATTCAAACGCCTGACGCGTCACGCAAGCGAGAGCGACCGCCAGAGCCTGTTCAGTGGGACTGTCTCACGCGTTTATGGACTCGCTCCGCCCGACTGACCACGATGGGCGGCACTGCGTCGGAGGCGTCCGTCATGCCCGGCAACGTGACCTGCTCGAGGAAATCGCGCCCTTTGGATTTGAGCAGGCCGACGACCCGCTGCGCGGCCGGAGAGAGATAGCCGTCCCTGCGCGTGACGAAGCCGAGCGGCCTTCGCATCGTCGTGGTGTCGATCATCAAACGGTCGAGCTGGCTGCCCAGTCGAAGCGGATGAAGGTTTCGCGTGGACGTGAAGCTGAGCAGCGCCGTGTCGGCGATCAGCTTGGGCAACGTCGTGATCGAGTTGGTCTCGATCTGGACGATCGGCGGCGGCAAACCATGCGCTTCGAATACGTTGTCGAGCCACTGACGCATGGCGACGGTACGGGCCGGCAGCACCCATTTCGACGCGACCAGATCCTCAATGGCGAGCCGCTTGCCGCAAAGTGGATGATCCTTTGCTGCGACGACGACCACTTCGTCCATGCCGAACGCTTCGTGCCTGAACTCCTGCTCGTCCGAGGCAAGTATCGGTCCAATCGCGAGATCGAGGGTCCGCTCGCGAAGCGCTGCCCTGACGACGCCACTCATTCCAATCTGCACTTCGATCGCCAGTCCAGGCGCATCGGCGATGATGGCCCGGCATATCTGCGGCAGCAGGTATTCCCCCATCGTGGCGCCACAGCCGATACTGACGCGACCTGCCGCGCCGGCGGCGAAATCGGTGACCTCGCGCAGCGACTCCTCCATCGCCTCGCGCATTCGTCGCGCGCGTGCCAGGAGGACCTCTCCGACGCGCGTGAGGGTGATCCCACGCCCTGTTCGCTCGAACAGATCGGCGCCCACGGCTTCTTCGAGACGCTGGATACATTTTGTCAGAGCTGGTTGAGTGCGGCCGAGCTTGTCGGCAGCTCGGCCCATATGGCCCAAATCGGCAATCACCTCAAAATAGGTGAGGTCGCGAAGGTCCACTTCTTCCTCCCGGTTATCGGTTCTTGAACATTAGCGATTGGACCCTTGTCCGCTCGATCTGGCATGTCGAGCCTAACACGGCTGGGCCCCGTCAGGGTAACCGGCCCGGATAGCAGGGAGGACCAGCGGATGACCGAAATCACGGCCAACAGATCATTCACGGATGGAAGTCCCGATGCGGGACTGCTGGCAAGTGCCATTTCCAAGAACACCTGGCGTTTGGTCCCGCTTCTGGGTCTCGCCTATCTCTTCAACTACCTCGATCGCACCAGCGTCGGCTTTGCTGCACTGCAAATGAACAAGGATATCGGATTGAGCGCCACTCAATTCGGCTGGGGCGCCGGAATCCTGTTCTTCAGCTACTGCCTTCTGGAAGTCCCGAGCAACATGATGATGTACCGGTTCGGTGCGCGTCGCTGGCTGGCCCGCATCATGATCACGTGGGGCCTTGCTGCGGCGGCGACTGCGTTTGCGACGGGACCGTACAGCTTCTACCTGATCTGCTTTCTCCTCGGTGTATTCGAGGCCGGCTTCTTTCCGGGCGTGATCTGGTACATCTCGATCTGGTTTCCCGCGAAGCACCGGACGAGCGTGCTCGCCCTGTTCATGGCTGCGACGCCGCTATCCTCGCTGCTGGGCAGTCCGATCTCGGCGGCCCTCCTCGGCATGGATGGATTCTGGGGGCTTGCAGGCTGGCAATGGATGTTTCTGATCGAAGGCCTTCCAGCATGCGTGCTCGGAATTCTGTGCCTCGTTCTGCTCGCCGACAGGCCCGAGCAGGCTCAATGGCTCACGCCTCAGGAGCGACAAGCGCTTCTGTCCGCTCTTGCCGGCGACAAGCACGACAAGCCAAAAAAGAACCTGTGGGCCGCAATGAAAGATTCGCGGGTGCTGATGCTCACGGCGGTCACCTTCGCCTTCACGATCGGCTCCTACGGCATAGGCATCTGGTTGCCCTTGATCCTGAAGGGGCACGGTCTGAGCAACATGGAAGTCGGGTGGCTTTCGGCTGTTCCCTACCTCTTCGCAACGATAGGCATGCTGTTTTGGGCGCGTCTCGTGGATCGCAAAGGTCAGAAGGTCTACAATCTCATGGCCGCTTTGATCCTTGGCGCCCTTGGACTGACCCTCTCGGTCGTCTTCACCTCGCTCGCTCCGGCCCTGGCCTGCCTGACACTGGCGCTGGTCGGAACGATCTCCGCGCGGACTGTCTTCTACACGATCCCGCAGAGCTTCCTGACGGGCGCCGCGGCGGCCGGGGGAATAGCGTTCATCAACTCTGTCGGTGCGTTCGGCGGTTTCGTGGGTCCCTATATGGTCGGCCTTTTGAAGGACGCAACCGGCTCCTTCAACGCCGGCATGATCGGGATGGCGGTGATCCTTGTCGTGGCGACAGGAATTGCCGGCGCCCTCAAACTGGTCGCGGAGGAGATCTGAGTTGCAGCGAGCGCATGTTGGCTCGGTCGTCGACCGGCTTCACACTGTGGTTTCCGGGCGGCCGCGCGCTTCATACAAATGCTGGTGCTGCCGATGGGTTACCTCGACGTACAAAGCGGAACTATAAGTCCCGAAGTCCAACAAACAGCGTTTCGAATTCGGTATCTGCCCTATAGAAGACCGCGGGCCGTCCCAACGGCGCCTCGATCGATATTTCCTGGCCGCCAGCAAATGACTGGCCCGTCCAGAGGTGAATCCAGTCAGTCCCCGCCGGAAGGTAGAGTTTCCGCTCAACTTGTGATGCCTGCCAGACGGGCGCAACCAGCACGTCCCGACCATAGAGATAGCAATCCTGAATGCCGTAGGTGCGCCGGTCTTCTTCGTGATGCAGGAACAACGGACGCTGCACCGGGAGGCCCCGGCGGGTTGCTTCCAGCGACAATCTCCTGAGATAGGGCGAGAGTTGAACGTAGATCGCCGTCATTCTTGCAAAATGCGAAAGGACCACGGGGTCGCCGTCGATCTGCAAATTGTCACGGGGCCTGTTGCCTTCGTGACTACGCATCACCGGCGTGAATGCCGCCATCTCGGTCCAGCGCATGATAAGTTCGGGCGTGCGGACATTTCCGAACAGGCTCGTGTAGCCGCCGATATCGGAATGGTGAAACGCATTGCCGAGCAGTCCCGACGACAACGCGGCGCAGATGACCGTGACCAACCCGTCATGCCGCGAAAAGTCAACCGATTGATCGCCGGCCCAGAGCAACGGGCACGACCTCTGTATGCCTGTGAAGCCAGCCCGCATGAAGAACACTGCCTCACCTGTCCGGCCGCGACTCGCCACCGCCTTCGCGTTGACTTCTGCCCATAGCGTTGGCCAATGGTTGTGCGCCAGCCTTGCGTCGACACCGCTGGCGAGACGCGCCTCAACCGGTAGATACTCGCCAAAATCGGCCATCCACCCGGACAAGCCATAGTCGAGCATCCTCGCGCCTATGACCTCTTCGGAAAACCACGCCGCGGCGTCTGAATTGGTGAAATCAACGATGCCGCAGTGAAATTCGCCAAAATCGATCAGGGCAGTTCGCCCTGAAGCATCTTTGACGAAGTAGTCCGCATCCTCGGCCTCCTTGAACAGGGCACCATCGTCGCAAAGATACGGATTCACGTAACCGAGGAAGTGGATGCCCTCGCTGTTCAATTCAGCGATGCGCTGTCGCAGGCCCGGATACCGCGTCTCGTTTGCCTGCCAGTCCCAGAACAGCCGCGCGCCGAATGCAGTCGGCCGAATCCCGACCCAGTCTTCGCACCACAGACCAGCGACCTTGACGCCCGCCTCACGCATCTTCGCGAGGCGATCGAACGAGTTCGCTCCATCCTTTAAGCCGATTATCGCACCGCTGTAGATCCATTCCGGGAGTGGCGGCTGACGCCCAAAACGGCTGGACAGGATCTCCACCAGTTCGACGAACGAGGGTGCGGCAAACAGCTCAATGCGCTCCGGAACGGCCCAGACTTCAATCTCGTGAAACGAATCATCGCGAAAATCGAGCGCGCTAAAGGCGAATGTCGTGACGTGCAGCGCATAGCGCGCCGATGAGAGATAAGTCGGCTGGGGATAGTACGTGTGATAGTAGTCGCCGCCCGCGTGGCCCGCCACGTCCGCCTTGAATGTGATTTCGGTGTTCTTGTCGCGCCCGACGCCTGGCTCCGAGCCCCACAACGGAAAGCGCCGCCCGCGCAGATCAAAGTAGGAGAACTGCTCGCCTCCGCCCCAGACGTTCTCATCCCGGTCGGCAACGACACGCAGCCAAAATCGATTCACGGATGGTTCAAGGGCCTGCAGCACCAGCGCATTGCCCTCGAGCGTGACAGCCAGGCGCGGGGGCTGCCCCTTGGCAGCGGCAAACACGATCATTTCGCCATCCGTCTCGGCATGCGCTAGCGGACAGCGTTCAGCAAGGCGATCTTCGATCTCGAAGTGACCGCGATGCATCGCGATGCTATCGTGCCCTTGACCGACGAAGAAACATGGCGCTGCGGCACTGTGTGCAAGAACCCGGTGGCCACCAATGGAGATTGCGAAGCCGGATTGGGTCGTCTCAAGTTTTAAGTCCATTCCCCTTCATCCCTTCAGGTCAGGCCAGCATCGACGACGAAGTTCGCCCCTGTGCAGCCTGCGCTCTCGTCAGAGGCGAGGAACAGCGCTACGCGCGCAACGTGCGTGGCATCGAGTCGAATTTTGAGCGCCTGACTTTCGATGAACTTCCGATTGCTTTCGGGTGTCGCCCACAACCGAAGTTGGCGCTCGGTCACGATCGCACCCGGCACGATGCAGTTGACACGAATGCCCGCTGGGCCCAGTTCGCGGGCAAGCGTCTTGGTCATGCCGTTGATTGCCGCCTTCGCTGTTGTATAGCCGACCATTCCCGGGATTCCACGCATCCAGGAGACCGATCCGAACATGATGATCGCCCCGCGGCCGGCCTCAATCATCCGTCCACTCACGGCCTGGCTGGCGAAAAACTGATGATCGAGGTTTAACGCCAGCGCGCGCCGCCAAGCCTCAGGCCCAACGTCGGCCATCGCGTGGCGGTCATCGCGGGCGGCATTGTTGATGAGCACTGCGACCGGTCCATGCTTGTCTTCCACGCCCGCGATCGCAGAGCGGAGCGCTGCAATGTCGGTGATGTCGCAAGCAATGAACTCCGCTGCCGTCGCGGCCGCGGTCTCCGACCCCGCCGCCTCGTCGATATCGACGAAAGAGACGATCGCCCCTTGGGAAGTAAAGGCCCTCACCATTTCGGCGCCGATTCCAGATGCTCCGCCAGTAATTAGCACGCTGCGACCAGCCAATGAGGCGTAGCGAACCGAATCGTAAGCTGCCATCTTGGTAACCTCGTTAAGCATTAGACATCCGGATCGAAACGCGGCTTCTCGATATCGGGAACGTATGTTTGCGTATCTTTGACACGCTCATCCCTTGAGGCCGCCCGCCGTCAGCCCCGAGACCACACGCTCCTGGAAGATCACGATCAGGATCGCCACCGGTACGATGCCGACGACGAGCGCGGCCGAAATCACCGGCCAGGGGAAGGCAAACTCGCCCTGATAAAGCTGGATTCCGACCGGAAGCGTACGCAGTGCCGGATTGGAATTGAACGAGAGCGCGAGCAGAAACTCGTCCCATGAATTGACGAAGGCAAGGATACCCGCGGTAAATACGCCCGGTGCGGACAGCGGCACCACCACCTTGAACAACGCGCCAAAACGCGTGCAGCCATCGATCATGGCGGCATTCTCCAGATCGCGCGGAATGCCCTCGAAGAACGAAGTCAGCACCAACGTACAGACCGGCAGGCTCAGCACCGTGTAAGGCAAAATCAGCGCCACCCAGGTGTTGAGCAGATCGAGCGCGCGCATCGTCTCGAACAGCGGCACCAGGAGCGTCACCAGCGGGAAAGTCGAGACCGCGATGATCAGCGACATGATGAGGCCGCGAAATCTCAGATTCAGCCGCGCCAACGCATAGGCCGCGAGAACGGAAACAAGCAGCGTCAGAGCGGTCGACAACAGCGCAACCATGAAGCTGTTGAATAGGAACGTGAGCAGCGGTTGATCGGAGAACGCCTGGACGTAATTCTGCATCGTCGCCGCTTGCGGCAGCCAGGTGATCGGCTTCTGCGTGAGCTCCGCCTCGGTCTTGAACGAGGTCAGCAGAATCCACAGCGCCGGGAACAGGCCGTTCACGACGAGAATGAGCGCGGCGATGGCGCGCAACGGTTTGCCGGACAAGGCCGAGCCGAGAGTGGAGAAGGCAGCCGTGCTCATGATGCGCTCCCGCTGCCGCGGATCATGCGCAGGTAAAGCGCCGTGACGCACATCGAAAGGCCGAACATCACCACCGCAAGCGCCGATCCATAACCAAGGTCGAGGAACGACACGGTGTTCTGATGGATGTACATGGCCAACGTCGCGGTTGCTGTGCCCGGCCCGCCTCCCGTCATCATGTAGGGGATATCGAAGGTCTGCAGCGCGGTAATGGTGCGGAAGATCAGCGCGACCACGATCGTGGGCTTCAGCAGCGGCAGCGTGATCTCGAAGAACTGCCGCACACGCCCTGCCCCGTCGACGTCCGCCGCCTCGTAAAGCGAACGCGGAATGGTCTGCAATCCGGCGAGAATGATCATCGCCATGAAAGACGAGGCCTTCCAGATGATGGCGAGACAGATCGCGGCGAACGCGAGACGCGGCGAATTGAACCAGATCACGCCAGGCAGGCCGATCCGATTGAGCACGTCGTTGACGACGCCGTATTCCGAATGGAAGAACCAGGCGAAGATCAGGCCCGCGAATGCAAGCGGCAGCGCCCACGGAATCAGAAGCGAGAGCCTCACCGGCCATCGCATCTGGAACGGCAGATTGGCGAGCAGCGCAAGTCCGAGCCCGACCAACAGCGCGCCGGGCACTGTGATGAGCGTGATCAGGATCGTGTTCCAGGTCGCCTGCCAAAAGACCGGATCTTCCAGCATCTGCTGAAAGTTCGTGAGCCCGGCGAATCGCGCCGGCAGGCCCGACGTCAGCGAGAGGTCGAGGAAGCTCGTGTAGATGAGCCGGCCCACCGGATAGACGATGATCATACTGAGCAGGATCGCGGCGGGCGCGAAGAGAAGAACGGCGAGCGTCGTTTCGTCCGGATCAAACCAGCGCGACAGCCTCGCGCGTCGCGCATCGACGCGACCGGCTGCGTTCTTGGACGTGGATGTCATCGTCATTAGGTCCGGTCCGGATTGCGCACGAGGCGACCGCAAGAATTCGCGACCACGAGCGGGCTGCGTACGTAGGAGAAATACACCCACTCGTCGCCGGAACGTGCCTTAGCGGAGGATCCGCTTCAGGCGAGCCTCGATCTGGGTGGCGCCGTCCGCCGGCGTGGTCACGCCCGCGAGCACCGCGTTGACCGTGGTCCGGATCGCTTCACTGACCTCGTTGTAACGCGGCGTCACCGGACGCGGCTTAGCGGTCTCAACGATCGGCTGAGCGTCGGCGAACCACGGCACCGCCTTGGTCACGTCCGCGTCCTTGTAGAGCTTGCCGTAGGTCGGCAGCAGCGAGCCGTTGATGGCCATGAATTTGGAGACTTCGGAGCTCGACAGATATTCGACGAGCTTCTTCGCCTCCTCCTGATGCTTGGAAAAGGCGGAAACGCCCCATTCCCAACCTCCGAGGCAAGTCGCCTGTTCGCCGCCCTCGACCGCCGGGAGCCGCGCGACGCCGACCTTGCCGACCACGGCAGAGTCCGCGCCCTGCGTCATGGCCCACGCGTAAGCCCAGTTCACCGCGAATACGACGTTGCCGGCCTGAAACTCCTTGCGCGTGTCGTCGGTCGCAACCTCGGCAATGTTCTTCTTGGCAACACCACTATCGGCGAGGCTCTTCCAGAGCGCGAGCGATTTCGCGGCGGCCTCACGATCGAAGTCGAGCTTGCCGTCCTTCACGACCACCTTGCCCTGGCTCCAGTATGGTACGAGGAAAGTGCAGACTGCACCTTCGATCGCCTTGCCCTGGAACGAAAGGCCCTGCAGATTCGGATTGTGCTCACCGTCCGCGATCTTCTTCGCCGCGGCAGCGAGCTCGTCCCACGTCTTTGGCGGCTGGAGCCCGTATTTGTCGAGCAGGTCCTTGCGATAATAGAGGAACATGGAATCCGCAAAAGCGGGGAGCGCCACCACCTTGCCGTCGACGGTGTTCGCCTCGGCATAGGCGCGGAGATAAGCCGACATGTTTTCGCTTGCGAACGGGCTGGTCCAGCCAGCAGCCGCAAACTGCGCCGGCCGTATGACGTCGAGCATCAGCACATCGAGCGAAGCGTCCTTTGCCGTGAGGACCGTGTTGAGATATTGCGCCTGCAGATCCGAGGTCGCGCCGCCCAGATCGATAGCGACTTTGACGCCCGGATTGCGCGCTTCGTATTGATCGAGCACCGTGCGCCAGATGCCGGGCTGACCCTGGCTTGTGATGAAGACCTTCAACGTGGTTTCGGCGGACGCGGCGGCCGCGAATGCGAATGCTCCGAATCCGAGCAGCAGTCCTGTTATCTTTGAAATGCGTCCCAAACTCATGCCGTCCTCCCGATTAAGATCGCCGCTTGCTCGCGACATTTCTAGCTTGTGGTCGAAGCCCTCGCAGCGCAGCTCTCACTGCAGGGCACGCTCCGTCTCCGCATCGAACAGATGAATCTTCGCAGGGTCGAGGCCCAGCTTGAACGCCTCACCGGTTCGCGGGCGCAACTCGGGCGGCAGCCGCGCGGTCAGTGTCGCGCCGCCCACCGAAAAATGCACCAGCGTATCGGAGCCGAGCGGCTCGACGACCTGAACCTCGCAATTCAGTCCGACGTCGGACGTCCCCGATGTGAAATGCTCGGGCCTGATGCCGACGATGAATTCGCGCCCGTCAGCCGCCGAGATCCCGGTGCCAGGCAATGTCGCAAGCGGCAGACGGTTGCCGTCGGCGAAATCGAGATAGCCATGGGCAGCCCTGGCCTTGGCGAAGTTCATCGACGGAGAGCCGACGAAGCTACCGACGAACACGCTCGCCGGATTGTTGTAGACCTCATCGGGCGTTCCGATCTGCTCGATGTCGCCGCCGCGAAGGATGACGATGCGATCGGCCAACGTCATCGCCTCGACCTGATCGTGGGTCACATAGACGATGGTGGTCTTTATTGTCTGGTGCAGCCTCTTGATTTCCGTGCGCACCTGACCGCGCAGCTTCGCATCGAGATTGGACAACGGCTCATCGAACAGGAACACCTGCGGCCGCCGAACGATGGCCCGGCCCATCGCAACCCGCTGGCGCTGTCCACCGGAGAGCTGTCCCGGCCGCCGGTCGAGAAGATGGGTGATGCCAAGCATCTCCGCCGCGCCCCTGATCTTGGCGTCCGCTTCCGCCGCGTTCGCGCCCCGCACCTTCAGGCTGAACCCCATGTTCTCGCGCACTGTCTTGTGCGGGTAGAGCGCGTAGTCCTGAAACACCATGGCAATGTCGCGCTCGCGCGGCGGCAAATCGTTGACGACACGATCGCCGATCCGGATCTCACCGCCGCTGATGCTTTCGAGTCCGGCGATCATCCGCAGCGTCGTCGATTTGCCGCAGCCCGACGGGCCAACCAGCACCACGAACTCGCCGTCGGCGATCTCGAGGTCGATGGTCTTGACGACGCGAAACGCGCCATAGCTTTTCTCGAGCTTGCGCAGGCTGACCGAAGCCATGAGACCTGTTCTCCCGTCCCGCATCCTTGAAGCCGCGGTAGCCAATGGTAGCGCTACGATTTTCGCAAATCAACGGCCACAAAAAGGCTCACAGACTCCAGCTCTGTACGGCGAGTTAGGAGATGGAACACTATCGTATGCATCTGACTATAATCATAGTATTCTTCTGATAAGGAGAAATAGATTGTATCGCGACAAAGCCTCGGCTACATAATAGCGCTATTATTGTTGGAGCCATCAAGGGAATGGCGGCACCAAAGCCCACACGCACCCGGCGCAAGATGCAACGGGTCACGATCATGGACGTGGCGGCGCGCGCCGAGCTCTCGCCGTCCACGGTATCCCTCTATTTCAGGAAGCCCGCTGCGGTTTCGGCGGCGGCGAGCGAGTCGATCGCACGCGCCATCGAGGCGCTCGACTACGTGCCGAACCTGATGGCCGGCGGCCTGGCCGCGGCCTCATCGCGCGTCGTGAGCATCATCGTGCCATCCGTCCGCAATGCGTTCTTTGCCGAGACCGTCGCCGCCATGCAGGAAGAGCTCGGCAAGCAGCGACTGCAGGTGATGCTCGGCCACACCGAGTACAAGGAGCATGACGAGGAAAGTCTGGTGCGCACGGCACTGTCCTGGGCCCCCGCCGCCATCGTTTTGACCGGCCTCTCCCACAGCGCCGCAACGCGCAGGCTATTGCGCGACAGCAAGGTGCCGGTTGTCGAAATCTGGGAGCTCGGTTCCCAGACCATGGACATGGCGGTCGGTTTTCACCACGACCAGGTCGGTCGCGCCGCCGCGTCGCATCTCGTTCAGCGAGGACGCAAGCGATTGCTGTTTCTTGGCGCCCGCCTGCACGAGGATCGTCGCGCTGCGCGGCGCGCCCAGGGCTTCGTCGAGACGGCGCGGAACGTACCGGACGTCACTGCGGAGATCATTCAGCATCCCGCGCCGGCGAGCGCCGAGGTCGGCGCCATGCTGCTCGGCGAGGCCCTGCATCGCTTTCCGAACGTGAACGGGATTGCCTGCTCCAACGACCACATCGCCCTCGGCGTGATCTTCGAGTGCCAGCGCCTCGGCATCGCAATCCCCGAGCACCTGTCGGTGGTGGGCTTCGGCGACATGAGCTTCAGCGCGGCCGCCAATCCGTCGCTGACGACCATCCGCCCGCCTGGCGACCTGATCGGGAAGGAAGCCGCGCGGCTGATCATCGCAAGGATCTCTCACCCCGACGGCGAGCGGGAGCAGGCCGTCATCGACACGCGTTTCACCCTGCTGCATCGGCAGAGCAGTTAATTGGAACTACCTAAGGTCCTCGAACCTGGCCAAAACCAACCACTGTATAACGGCAAACACCATAGCGGCCGAAACCCCAAACATGAGGGCTCCGTTCGTTGCACGCGCCGGCAGTTATGTCATTCGAACCCACGCGCCTTTGCACGCTGAGGACTTCACCGCAGCATCGATGAACTTCACGCCTGCCAGGCCATCCTCAACGGTCGGGAAGATCACCTCAGGATCCGGTTCTTCGCCGGCCCTTGCCGCGCGGATGGCGCGGGCTGCCTCAGCATAGATTGTTGCGAAACCTTCGAGATAGCCTTCGGGGTGACCGGAAGGAACGCGGGTAACGCGGGCCGCCTCGCCCTTGGCGCCGGCGCCGCCGCGGGTCAGAAGCTGCCTGGGCCCGCCGTAAGGCGTGAACCAGAGGTGATTCGGGTTCTCCTGCGTCCATTCGAGTCCACCTTTGCTGCCGTAGACGCGCAGTGTCAGGCCGTTCTCGTTGCCGACGGCGACTTGACTCGCCCACAGCATGCCCTTGGCGCCGCCTTTCCACTTGAGAAGGATCTGGACATCGTCATCGAGGCGCCGTCCCTCGACGAAGGTCGACAGTTGCGCGAGCAGTTCGTCGAGCTCGAGCCCGGTGACAAAGCAGGCGAGATTATAGGCGTGGGTGCCAATGTCGCCGATGCATCCGCCGGCGCCGGCACGGGTGGGATCTGTGCGCCACGCCGCCTGCTTCTGGCCGCCGGCCTCCAATCGCTCCGTCAACCAATCCTGCAGATACTCCGCCTGGACAAGACGGATCTCGCCGAGATCGCCGTTCGCGACCATGGCCCGCGCCTGTCGGATCATGGGATAGCCCGTGTAATTGTGCGTCACCACGAAGACCCTGCCCGTCTTCCTGACCAGCGCCACCAGCTCCTCGGCTTCAGTGACGGTCGTCGTCAGTGGCTTGTCGCAGATCACATGAATTCCGGCTTCCAGGAAGATCTTCGCGACCGGACCGTGCATGTGGTTGGGCGTCACGATCGAGACCGCCTCGATGCCGTCCGCTCGCGCGGCTTCCGCCTTCGCCATCTCCTCGAAGGAGCCATAGGCACGGTCGTCGGCGATACCGAGTTCCTTCGCGGAGGCTTTGGCTCGGACCGGATCCGACGCGAGCGCGCCGGCCACAAGTTCGAACTGGTCGTCGAGGCGAGCGGCGATGCGGTGGACTGCGCCGATGAAGGCTCCCTGGCCGCCGCCGACCATGCCGAGCCGGATACGACCGCGATCGACGGCTTCGTGGCTTGCTTCGATAGTCATTTTCTTCTCCTCGCTCAGAAGATGCCGAGCATCCTGCGGTTCGCTGCGGCATCGGCGCCGGAGCCCGCATAATCGTCGAAGGTGTTCTCTGTAACCCGGATGATATGGCTCTTGATGAACTCGGCCCCCTCGCGCGCGCCTTGCTCGGGATGTTTCATCGCACATTCCCACTCGAGCACCGCCCAACTGTCGTAATCGTATTGCGTGAGCTTCGAGAAGATGGCGCCGAAATCGACTTGGCCATCGCCGAGCGATCGGAAGCGGCCGGCACGGTCGACCCAGCTCTGAAACCCGCCATAGACACCCTGGCGGCCCGTCGGGTTGAACTCGGCGTCCTTGACGTGGAATGCCTTTATGCGCTGGTGGTAAATGTCGATGTAGTCGAGATAGTCGAGCTGCTGCAGCACGAAGTGCGACGGGTCGTAGAGCAGGTTCGCGCGCTTGTGGCCCTTTACCCGCTCAAGAAACATCTCATAGGAAACACCATCGTGAAGATCTTCGCCCGGGTGGATCTCGTAGGCGAGATCGACGCCATGCTCGTCGGCATAGTCGAGGATCGGCCGCCAGCGCCTGGCAAGCTCGTCGAAGGCAGTCTCGATGAGGCCGGCCGGACGCTGCGGCCAGGGGTAGACATAGGGCCAGGCAAGCGCGCCTGAGAAGGTCGCCTGTGCAGTGAGCCCGAGCCGCCTGGAGGCCAAGATCGCGCGCTTGACCTGATCGACTGCCCACTCGGTGCGGGCCTTGGCGTTGCCACGCACTTCCGGCACGGCGAAGCCGTCGAATGCCGCGTCATAAGCAGGGTGAACGGCAACGAGCTGGCCCTGGAGATGGGTCGAGAGCTCGGTGATCGCAAGCCCGTGGCGAGCCGCGATCCCCTTCACCTCTTCGGCGTACTCCTGCGACTCCGAAGCTTTCTTCAGGTCGAAGAGCCGCCCATCCCAGCTCGGAATCTGAACCCCCTTGTAGCCGAGCGAGGCTGCCCAACCGCAGATCGAGTCGAAGGAGTTGAACGGCGCCGCGTCGGCCGCGAACTGGGCGAGGTATATCGCCGGTCCCTTGATCATCTTCATCGAATGCTTCCTTCCATCCTGGACGCTCCAGCAGCACGCGCCCGCTGAGCTCGATACCCCACCAAAACTCGCCTCCCTTGCTCGTTCCAGGAGACAGAGCGGGCATTTCATCCCAATGCCCAGACCGGGCGGCAATCACATCCTGGGACTGTCCCGCGTCAGAACGTCTCCCCCGCCCACAACGCCATCGCATCGACATCGGACAGCGGCGCCGGTCGCTCGACGCGCGAGCGCACCGCGATCTCTCCACCTTCGACGCTGGCCTTGAGGATCGCGTGCTTCACCTCCAGCGCGTGGCCCGCCAGAGCACCGGAGGAGCGGTGTGGCGTGCCACTCAGCACAGCACTCGCGAGTTCGGCGACACCCAGACAACGATAGTTGGCCTGGTTCGGCATGTGATCGGCCCAATTCGGCGAGCGCCAGTTGGGCCTGCCGAACGGCCGGTCGTCGGCCAGGACCGAGATCCAGTCGCCGCCCTTCTCGGTGTATTGCACCGCGCCGCCGAAGAAGTTGGGATCCGGCACGCGCAGCGAACCCTCGGTGCCGTAGAGCTCGATCGGCGGATGTCCGTGCTTCCAGACGTCCCAACTCATCGCGAAGATGATATCGGCACCAGACTCGAAATGCAGCAACGACATCACCGTCGTCGGCGTTTCCACCGCGATGGTCTTGCCGTTCATTGGCCCCTTCGAGGTGACGAGCCTCGTGGCGAAGCCGGCGCTCGCACGCCCCTGCACCAGCGCAACGGGACCCAACAGGTTGATGAGGGCCGCAAGGTAATACGGACCCATGTCAAGGATCGGCCCTCCGCCCCGTTTGAAGAAGAAGGTCGGATCGGGGTGCCAGTGTTCCATGCCATGCGACATGAGAAAGCAGGTGCCATAGAGCACTTTGCCGATCCGCCCCACATCCACGAATTCGCGCGCCATACGCCCGCCGCCGCCAAGGAAGGTATCCGGCGCGCAGCCGAGCTTCAGGCCGCGATGAGCCGCCTCCGCCACCAGCGTCGCCGCATCGTTGGCCTCGACCGTAATCGGCTTCTCGCCGAACACGTGCTTGTCTGCAGTCAACGCAGCGTGGCTTATCGCAAAATGTGCATCCGGCGTGGTGAGATTGACGATGATCTGGATATCGGGACGCGCCAGCAGCGCGTCGATCGACAACGCCTCGATCTCGAACTTCGCCGCCTGGGCTTGTGCAGCCTCTGGCCGCTGATCGGCGCAGGCGACCAGCCTTAGATCGCGGAATTTCGGCATGTTGTGCATGTAGATCGTCGAGATGTTGCCGCATCCGACGATGCCGACTCCGAGCTTGCTCATGATCCGCTCCCCATCACGTCCACGACGACACGGTCTCGCGCGCCCGACGCGCGAAGCGGGCAACGTCGTTCGGCTTATCGTGTTCGGCGACGAGCAGGCGGACCCCGGCCTCCTTCATCGCAGCGCGCAGCGCCGGCCAATTCATGGTGCCGTGGCCGGGATCGGCCCAGCCATCCTCATCAGTGCATTGTCCCAATGGCGCGAGATCCTTGATGTGGCAAGCGACCAGACGCTGAGCATGCTTCTTGATCTCGGCGACCGGATCGCCGCCACCGCGCACGATCCATGCGAGATCGGCCTCCCAGACGAGGTCGGGCGCCTCTTCGAACAGGCATTCGAGATAGGTCTTGCCGCTCCCGCTGCGGCCATATTCCCAATGATGGTTGTGCCAGCCGAATTTGAGCCCCTCGCCGGTCACTGCCCTTCCGATCTCGGCAAGCTCGCGCCCGATGCCGCGCCATTGCTTTTCGTCGCCCTCGCGTTCACCCAATGGCGGAGCCGGGGCGAAGATGGTCCCGATGCCAAGCTCCTTGCACATCCTCGCCGTGCCGACCGCATCCTCGCGCAAGCGGTCGAGACCGACATGGGCGCTCGGCGCGGTCATGCCGTGGCGCCCGAGCAGCCGCTTCAGGCTCTCGGGTTCGTTGAACAGCCCACCCCAAGGCTCGACCATCGTGTAGCCTAGGCTGGAGAGCAGCGCGAATTGCGCTTCGAGCGGGGCGATGGAGCGAGCGGAATAGAGCTGGATGGATAATTGGTCGATGGGCCTGGTCATGTCTTGCTTTCGTCAGGGATAGATGGATTTCAGAGGCGCTGTCCGCTCGTCTCATCGAACAGCGACAGGGTATCGGCGGGGAAGCGGACGGTGAGCGTGTCGCCCACATGTACCTGCGCGTCGGCGTCATGGCGGAAGGAGAAGGCGGTGCCGTCGGCGAGGCGACACCAGATCAGCGTGTCGGCGCCCATCGGCTCAACCATCTCGACGCGCGCGGACACGGAGGATGGGTCGTCGGATGCGGCAACCTCGATATGCTCGGGCCGAATGCCGAGAACGACCGGCGCGTCCGTCGGCTGGCCGCGGAACACGTAGCCGTTCAAGCCAAACCGGTTTACACCGGCGATGAATCCGACCTCGCTGCCGCGCGCGAGCCGACCGGGAATGAAGTTCATCGCGGGCGAGCCGACAAAGGAGGCGACGAACCGGTTCACCGGTTCGCGATAGATCTTCTTTGGCGTGTCGAGCTGCTGGATCACGCCGCCCTGCATGACCGCGATGCGGTCCGCGAGCGTCAGCGCCTCGATCTGGTCGTGCGTCACGTAGATCATGGTTGCGCCAAGCCGTGCATGCAGCCGCTTGATCTCGACCCTGAGCTCGGCGCGCAGCTGGGCATCCAGATTGGAGAGCGGCTCGTCGAACAGATAGACTCCGGCATGGCGCACCAGCGCCCGTCCGATCGCGACACGCTGACGCTGGCCGCCGGAGAGCTCGCTGGGACGGCGGTCGAGGAGACTGGTGAGCCGCAGCATCTGCGCGGCCTCACTGAGGCGGCGCTCGATCTCGCTCTGCGGCGTGCCCGCGACCTTCAGCCCGAACGACATGTTTCCTCGCACGCTCATGCGCGGATAGAGCGCGTAGCTCTGGAACACCATCGCGATGCCGCGATCCTTCGGTTCTGCCCAGGTGACATCGCGGCCACCGATATGGATTTCGCCACCCTTGACGTCGATTAATCCTGCGATCGCGTTGAGCAATGTCGACTTGCCGCAGCCGGACGGCCCAAGCAGCACGAGGAACTCGGACGCCTCCACGTGGAGATCAAGATTCTCCAGCACCTTCAGGCCGCCAAAGCCGATCTGCAGGCTCCTGATGTCGACGTTCGACTGCTGCATGTTGCGTTAGCCCTTTACAGCGCCAGCGGCGATACCGCGCACGAACCAACGGCCGGAGCCGAAATAGACGGCGAGCGGCAACAGCGCGGTCAACAGCGTCGCCGCCATGTCGACATTGTAGGCGCGCTCACCTTGCGTCGAATTGACGATGTTATTGAGCTGCACAGTCATCGGCAAATTGTCGCGGCCGGCGAAGACGAGCCCCAGGATGAAATCGTTCCAGATGCCAGTGGTCTGCAAGATCACCGCGACCACAATCATGGGGGTGGCCATCGGCATCATGATCTGCGCGTAGATCTGGTAGAAGCCGGCGCCGTCGACGCGGGCGGCCTTGAACAACTCGACCGGCAGCGACGCGAAGTAGTTGCGGAACAGCAGCGTCATGGTGGGAAGGCCGAAGATCGTGTGGACGATCACGATGGTCAGGAGCGACTGCCCGAGCCCTGTGAAGGAGAACACGCGCACCAGGGGGTAGATGAACACCTGATACGGAATGAAGGCCACCACCATCATCGCGCCGAACAGGATGTTGGCGCCGCGCACGCGCCAGAGCGACAGCGCATAGCCGGTAAGCGAGCCGATCAGGATAGAGATGAAAACTGACGGCACCAGGATGCGCAACGAGTTGAAAAAGCCGACCTTGATGCCCTGGCAGGTCAGCCCGGTGCAGGCCGAGGTCCAGGCCTTGATCCACGCCTCGATATCAGGGGCTGCCGGCAAGGCCAGCAGATTGCCCTGCCGGATCTCCGCCATCGGCTTCAGCGAGGTGACGACCATCACATAGAGCGGCAGCAGGAAGTAGAGCGCGGTGATGAGGATAAAGGCATAAAGGCCCCAGCGCGCCGGGCTCATGCGCTTCGGCCGCCGCGCCGCGGGCAGAGCCTGCGCCACCGCGGTCATCGCATCTCTCCCCTGCCCGCACGCCAGTAAAGATAGGGGGCGACCACCGCGATCACCGTGATCAGCATGGTGGTCGCCGCCGCCGTTGCAAGACCAATATTGGCGCGCTCGAACAGATGATCCATGACAAATTTGGCGGGTACCTCCGAGGCAATGCCGGGGCCGCCATTGGTCATAGATACCGAGAGGTCGTAGAGGCGCACCACGGCCGTCGACAGCAGCACCGCGGCGGTCGCAAAGCTAGCACCCATCATCGGAATGATGATCGACACATAGACCCGCCATTTCGGCAGACCATCGACCCGCGCCGCCTTCCAGATCTCGTCATCGACGCCGCGCAGCCCGGCGAGCATGATCGCCATCACCAGTCCGGAAGCCTGCCAGACGCCCGCGATGACCAGGCAGTAGATCGCAGTCTCCGGCCGCACGATCCAGTCGAAGGTCGCGCCTTCGAAACCCCAACTGCGCAGCACATGCTGGATGCCGAGCGTCGGGTTGAGCAGCCATTGCCAGACCAAGCCCGTGACGACGAAGGACATCGAATAGGGGTAGAGATAGATCGAGCGGATCGTGTCTTCGGCCCTCACCCGCTGGTCGATCGCAACCGCCAGCAGGAAGCCGATCAGAAGCGCGAGCGAAACGAACAGCACACCATAGATAACGATGTTGTGGACCGAGGTGATCCAGCGATCGTTATTGAACAACATCTCGTATTGCCGAAGCCCAACGAAGTTGCTGTTCGGAAGCATGCGCGAATTGGTCAGCGACATCCACACGGTCCAACTGGTGGCACCGATATAGACGATGAGCATCACCATCAGCGCCGGCAAGAGCGCAGAGAGCGCGGAAAGTCGGGAGTTCAGCGAAAGACGCATCGCATCGCCGGATTGAAGAGAGATCGACAGGAAGGAAAGGCGGCCGACGGTTCGTCGGCCGCCTTCTGTGGTACATCACTCCTGGGACTTCAGCACTGCAGCGACCTTGCCGGTGAATTCATCGGCGCTCATGTTGGTGTTCCAATATTGCGAGATGGCATCCTGGAGCGCGCCGATCAGCGCCGGCGGCGCCAGCATGTCGCCGGACGGCATTTGCTGAGCCTTGTCTGCGACGTAGCGCATGCCTTTTTGGGCGCAAGCGTCCAGTGCGGACGTATCGACATCGTTGCGCACCGGGATCGAGCCCTTCTTCAGCGCGAACTGGATCTGAGTCTCTGGCGCCAACATCAGTCTCGCCAATGCCATCTGCGCCTTGGTGGTGGATGGGTCCTTCGCCTTCGGAAATACGAACACGTCACCGCCCATCACATAACCGCCGCTGCCATTAGACAACACCGTGCAGCCATAGTCCTTGTCGGCGACCTTGCCCGCCGCGACGAATTCGCCCTTGGCCCAGTCGCCCATGATCTGCATTCCGGCCTTGCCCTGGATGACGAGGTTGGTCGCGTCATTCCAGTTGCGGCCGGGCGCGCCGGCATCGACATAGTCCTTGAGCTTCTTGTAGGTGACAGCGACCGTCTTGAACTCGGCGCTCCGCGCCAGCGACACATCATGCTTGCCGAGAATGCCGGTCCACATCTGCGCGCCGCCGACGCCGATCATGACCGAGTTGAACAGGTTTTGTTCCCAGTTCTTCTGGCCCGAGAAGGCCAGCGGGATCACCTTGCCTTCCGCCTTAAGCTTGTCGAGAATGGCTAGAGCGTCATTCCAGGTCTTCGGCTCGGCGGCGCCGACGGAGGCGAGCACAGCCTTGTTGTACCAGAGCCAATTCTGACCGTGGATGTTGATCGGCACCGCGTACATCTTGCCGTTGCGAGTCGCCGCGGCAACGATCGCGGCGGGCATCACGCCTTTCCAGTTGCCCTCAGTTGCAACCGCGTCGACATCGGCGAGCAGGTCGCCCTCCACCAGCTCGTCGAATTGCTTGCCGGTGTTGAGCTGCATCGCGGTCGGAGGATTGCCGGCGACGGTACGGCTGATCGCGGCGTTTCGCGCATTGGCGGCACCGGCCACGGCGCTATCGATCCACGTCCCACCGGCCTTGGTGAACTGATCGGCAAATACTTTCACTGCAGCGGCCTCGCCACCGGAGGTCCACCAATGAATGACCTCGGCTTTCATCTCTTCTGCGGAGACCGGCACAGAGGCCAATGTCATCGAAAAGGTCGTGGCGACGATCGCCACCGATGCGAACAGCGTGCGCTTCATCATTCCCTCCCGGATGCGCCTTTTGCAGGCGGTGTATTCGGCTTGCGGCCCTTACGGGCTCGTTGTTGCTCTACCGAATGTAATCGATTACATATTCACGATAGCAGAACCCTGGAATTTTGCAAGCCCGGTCATGGCAGTGAGATTGCGAGCCTCTCTATGGCAAAACGAAACAGAGTGACGCGCCAAAAAGTGACCAAGATCGCCGATGTCGCCCGGCTGGCGGGAGTTTCGGTGGCGACCGTCAGCCGGACGCTGGCGCGCCCTGAGATCGTGATCGAGGAAACCCGCACACGCGTGCTCGCTGCGGTGCGCGAGACCGGCTACACGCCGAACATTTCTGCAAGGAACCTGCGCGCACGGAAAACCATGGTGGTCCTGGTGGCGGTGCCGGACATCGCCAACCCGTTCTTTGCCGAGGTTTTGCAGGGCATCGACGACACCCTGTCGACCGCCGGCTATGGACTCATCATCGCCAGTCTGGCCGGATCGCCGGAGAAGGAGGCGCGCTATGTCGACCTGGTTTGCGCCGGCCAGGCCGACGGCGTGCTGCTCTTGTGCGGCCACGTGATGCGCAGCCCCGACCGCGACCTGCGCGACGCGCGCGTGCCGCTCGTCGCAGCTTGCGAGTACATTTCCGGCGAAAGCTTCCCCCAAGTCACAATCGACAATGTCGGCACCGCCAGCGAGGCGGTGCGACATCTGGTCGAACTGGGACACACAAACATCGCCTATTTGTCGGGACCAAAATCCAATATTCTGGAGCAGCAGCGTTTCGAAGGCTATCGGCAGGCCTTGCGCGAGGCGGGGATTGCGGCTGATTCAGGCTTGATCCTGCCTGGCGATTTCACCTTCCGCACCGGTGTCGAGGCCGGCCGGACGATGCTGGCGCTCGAGTCCGCAGCGCGTCCGACCGCGCTGTTTGCGGCCAACGACGAAATGGCGATCGGCCTGATCAAGACCGTGCAGGCGGCCGGCCTCCAAGTCCCGACCGATCTCTCCGTCTTCGGCTTCGACGGCATTGCCTATGCCGACTATTGCGAGCCGACCTTGACGACCGTCGTCCAGCCGCGCCGCGACCTCGGTGCCGCAGCGGCCGCCGAATTGATCGCGCTGATGACGACCGGCAGGGCGGGTCCACGGAAGAACATCCAGCTTCCCGCCACGCTGGCGTTGCGCGACAGCACGCGCCCGCTGCGGAAGAGTCCTGGCCATTCATCCCGGGGCGAGAGGTCCGGCTAGGACGGCGAAGAAACGGTGTAAGACCATCGCAGGCGGATGTGCGCCAAGAAGGGCCCTCCCCGCTAATTCGCAGTTTGATCCCAAGGCCGACATTGGCATGACACGTAGCAGTCGATAGATTGCGTTAGGTTCCTTTGCGCGAACTCGACGGCGTGCCCGCGCGGCGGTGGGCGCCGATACATGCAGACGTCGATTGGCGATCCTAGGCGTCAGGCCGTTATTTGGTCTGAATTGCAAGTCAACGTCTCTGACAATTTATCTCCGTCTGCACATCGGCCACTGATTTTAGTTCGCGCTCGGCAACGATCGAGGACGACAAATTTCAATTGTGTAACAGGAGTAATTTCAATGAAACGATGGGCAATTGTAGCCTTTGTAAGTGTTGGTCTTGTTGGAGGGGCATTCGCTCACCCGCTCGACCCTCCCGGCACCGTTTACATCGATGGGGTGCCGTGCAACCTCCCATGCCAGTCCTATATGGCGTGGAGCCGGCGGACGCTTAAGGCGAGCCAGGCTTCTGCCAAGGGGGCCGCGAACACATCCGTCGGCAAGGCGTCGATGGAAGCTCCCCGCAAACGCATTTCGAAGCGCGGTGAGTCGACCTCGGTCGATGCGCAGTCTCGGAAGAAGACCCGCGATTTTCGGGCCTCGCTCGCCGCGACTCCGAAACCGCCGCCTCCTCCAAGGCCGAGAACCCCTCCGCCGTGGCTCATCACAACTCCGGAGTCTCCGCCTGTTCCCGAAACCGGAAATGCTCCGCCTGCCGTGGAGACCAGCAATCCTCCAAAAGAGAGATCTCCTCAGGAGTTGATCATGGCTGCGTTGGCGATCGCCGAGCAAATCACGAACGCCGAAACGCCGAAGGCGCCGGGCAATGATCGCGCGGATGAGACCAAGGCTGGCGACGTCAATGTCTCGATACCTTTGGTCGCGCTCCTGCTCTCCCGACCGGATGTAAAATCGGTCGCCGCGCTCAAGGGCCAAAATGTTGCAATCGACAAGGCTCAGTCCGCGGTTGAGCAGGACATCCGCTCCGCTTTGGAGGCCGGCGGTGCCATGAACGCTCAGCTTTCGGTTGGCGACGGCGCCTCGCTAGATCGACTTATCAGCGGAGACGTACAAGCCGTAGTATTAAAACTAGTTTCCGCCGACGCGGCAGAAGCATTCCCTGAAATTAAGGGCTTCAAGGTTCTCCGCGTTCCCCTCTTGGCCCGTTGACGGCGTGCACATTACAACGGAACCGGTCGCGACCGTCCCCGAAAACGGGATAGTCGGTGCCGGCCGTTGGCCTGCCGGTGGGCGAGCCGTCTTCGGGCGGAATGTGATCGGCGTCACGGCGCATCAACGCCACATCTTACACTAGATGGCATGTGCTAATCGACGACATCAAAGATCGGAAGGTACGGCGGAGGTAACCGGCCTGATGATCTTGAAGGCCCCGACGTGCAACATCGTCGGGGCCTTTTGTTCAGGCCGTCTTGACGCTTAGGGCGGCTCTCGAAAGCGACGCCGAACTTATATACTCGGCCTGGCCCTACCGTTTTAACCCACTTCAGACATCGGCAACCCAACAATATTTGCTGCGGCCGAACCCGCACGTCTTTCAAGTTCAAGTTTGGACAATTAAACTGTCGCGTTGAAATCCGTGGAGGTCCGCATGCACCGGCGTGATTTCATCGGACTGATCGGCGCGACCGCGCTGAGTATTCCTCGACCGGGCTATGCCCAGAAGAAAACGGACATGCCGTTGGTCGGGTTTTTGCTGGTGCAACGGCTGGAGACCTCAAACTCCAAAGATAGAATTACCATGCTCCGGAAGGGCCTTCAGGAGGAGGGTTTCGTCGAAGGGACGAACTATTCCCTTGCCGTGCGGTCCGCCGAAGGAGACGTAGATCGTTATCCTCAGTTTGCTAGGGAATTGGGCGCGCTCAATGCACGCGTCATCGTCGTGAATGGCTCTCTCTATGGCTTGGTAGACTCAGTGTTGTGCACGGAAGGATCATACCGCGGAGAAAAGACACCGCCGAATATTGTGCGTCAGTGCGAAGTGTTTCATGAGTTTCGTCGATCTTTTCCAGCGCTGCCGCTTGTTTTTTGCAACGTTGCTGCCGACCTCGTCGCGCTAGGCATAGTCCCAAGCTATACGCACCCGGGCGGGTTGCTCACCGGAAACGTCATGAACGCAGCCGGTGGCGAAGAAACGATCACCCAAAAGCGGATCGCGTTCTTCAAGGAGCTTGTCCCAAATCTGGTGCGCCTCGGCATGATAGCGCCCGCCAACGGGGTATTGGCGATGCAGGAGAAAGATGCGCTGCAAAAGGTGTCCGCCCAGTTGGGCTTTGAGGTCGTTCACTACGATCTCAACACCTTTGACGATCTGGACAGCGCCGTTGCAGCGGGGCTTCGGGATGACGTGAGCGCGTTCTACATCTCGGGCGAGCCTCTGATGAGCGCTGATGTTTCACGCGTCATAAATTCCGTCACGGCCTCCGGAAAGCCAAGTGTCGCTCCCTATCCGTTCTGGGGACAGGCCGGAGTTCTGATGAGCTATTCGCCCGACCCGCTCGATGGTGTGCATCATGCGGGCACCTATGCCGGGAAAATATTGCATGGCGCGAAGCCCGGCGATCTCCCGATCGAGCAGGCGAGCAAGTTTACCCTCGTTATCAACCTTAAGACCGCTAAAGCGCTTGGCATTAGCGTGCCTCCCACGTTGCTGGCCGTCGCCGACGAGGTGATTGAATAGCACCCGGTCTACTGCAATGCGTGAGTCCGGAAGTGGCCCCAGGCCGAACAGCGCTTATTGCGATGTCGGCTGTCGGCGGTAAAACCGGACGCCGGGGTGTGCTTGCCTTGACCGCTGCTTGTGACCCAAGCCAGTCATCATGAACGACGCGAAACGTTCAGCCATCGATCTCAGCGTAGGTTCGGACTCACATCGTGCCGCCGTCACACATGGAGTGGCCGGACCTCTTGCGGCCAGCCACAAGCGATTGCGAGCTTGCCGGCCCAAAACTTCGCCGACTCTTGTTCGGAGACATCAACGACCGTGAAGCCACCGAGATATTCCGGGGCGTTGGAATACCGACCTTCGCTAAACCTCAGTTCGCCGCTGATGTTATTGGCATTGAAAGCCTTGCTCAGATCTTCATCTACTCCCGCGGCGAAGATGAGCACGCCCGCTTCCTTCATCTCGGCCACGACTGCCCTAGCCAATGGTCCGCGAGACCGAAACCACTCTTCGGAGTGATCGCCGACCCATTGCTGGTTGAAGTAGATAATGTAATGCGTCATGTGACCTTCCTATTATCTGCGGCTAGGAACATACTACCCCAGATCATCGGTGTTTGGCGTATTCCGCTTCTGTGAAGGGTTTCGGATGCCGGCCGCATGAGGGACGGGGCGGCGTATTCGGCGGCCGGCGTCCGAAAGCCTCCAAG
>NZ_JBANBA010000087.1:0-41447 GCF_059803475.1 Bradyrhizobium sp. UFLA05-89
TTGTTCATTTTTGGAGGACTTGGACCCCTATTGGACCACCGGGAAAATCTGGCAGATGCAGCGGCGGCGCGCACTAAATGTGGCAAGGTGCGGCGCAACGCCGATGCTCAATCCTCCTTGAAAGGCGCCGACCAGAGGGGGGCGTCGAAGGATGAGACGGCGGTCTGGCGGATGTGTTCGTGTGGACGTGGGGCGTCGGGCCCGCCGCAGAAGCAGCGTGCAATCCCTTCTGGACGCTGTGTCGGCACCGGAAGCGCGAGTGCACATCTGGTTCTTCCAAGTTGTTGTGCGGCAACTGGAGGTGGCCGGCGGCATTCACCGGGAACAACAACTAGCCCCTGGTAGGATTTGGCGAATTTCACCATCGATGCTGCGGGACCGACTGCACGGCGCTCAAGCAGCACTGTTGCCACCTGGGCGCGCCAATGGCGGTTAGTCCAGCGCGAAGTGCTGGCGCCGACCGCACCGCAAGCGCAACCATTGCAACCATTAATGGATGGCGGCGCATTTCCCGCCGGCTGAGGCGGTGAGGCCTAGGCCCGCTTCGGCACGCAGATAATTTAATAATCTTAATATTTGTTGTTGCCCTGCCAATAAAATGCACATTTAATTTGGTCGTTAAATTCCGCCGTTGTCGTGAGGCCGGGCCTATATCGGTCTTGGGAATCAAGGGTCACAGACAGTTGCCACCCCCCGCGATTCCTCTGCACGCACTGCAATCTGTTTCATAGGTGAGTTCCTTCCTAAAATGAGTGAAGTTGATTGCCGGTGCAGCTTTTGTGGAGGAATTTCAAATGGGTAGCGCTATCGACCATAACCCCGCCGCTGTTCTTCGCCAACTAACGGAAAGCCTACTGGCCCAACTTTGCGAACTGGAGAATCTTCGAGAGAAAGTAGCTATCGCTGAGGGACGATCTCGACCACGGGCGGACCAGAAGCATCGATCGGAATGTGCTGGCGGCAAGCACAATCGGAACCTCCATCGCGATTTAATGCGTATTAATGAGAGCGCCGCCATGGTTCGGGGGAATCATGTTTCAACAACATCTCGAGAACTTGTCCATCGATGAATTATGGATACTCCATCGGCAGATGGAGGTAATTCTGCACGACAAACTGCTGACCAGAAAGCAGCACCTTGAGAGGCAGCTGGAGCAGCTCCGCCAACAAAAAGACGAGCAGAGTCGACACTAGCTGGTGGACATCAGAACGGGCTGCTGCCGCCCCTTTTGGCACCCAGCCGCCTGAAGGCAGGCGCTCACAAAGGTAAGCATGGGCATATTCCATGCCCTTTCGGGGCAGGTCGCCCCCGCTCGCCCCAAGCCTCCGACCGCAGTCCTGTTGTGCGCGATGCTCGGCGCCGTTATGACGTGGGCACAGCCCGCCTGTCGCGCCCGTGGCCGCTGCGATCGAGCCGCTCGATTTCAGCAAGCGCTATCCGCCCGCGTGGTTCTTCGGCGGCCCCTTGCCCGGATCCATGGGGCGGGCGGGATCAAGCCGCCGCCGGGATGGAGCTGCGCTCGCCGCCACTGTCGTTGCTCTCGCGCTAGCCGCGTTCGACTGAGCTCGCCGGCGAACGGGATCGCGGCTTTCAATCTGTGACCGCTGATGCAATCACGCGCTTCGCTGCTCAACACGATGGCAAAACGTCCTTGCTCTTGAATGGCGATTAAATGGATCGTTCACCGACCATTCACCACTACGACGGCGGTCGCAGCCAGAGGCAGTCGAACACAAGAACCAATGCAAGTGAGCCGAGTTAACTACAGAGGATCGCGAGTGGAATTGTGTCAATGAAGCGGCACCGGTTCATACGAAAGGCTTCGCTGAAGGCCCGGCTCGACCTAGAAGCACGGCAGTTGAGCGATGAGGCAAAATCCATTCCACCAGGGCACAAGAGAGACAGTGTGCTTCGGAAGGGTCGACAGAACGAAACTACTAACATTGCCGGGTGGCTGATATCGCTGCACAACGAAAAGGGCACTCCGGCGGATCGAACCTGATCGGCCCCCGCGGTAAGGAGCGTGCGGACCTTTGGAAGAAAGCCCACGACGCCGCCCGGATCGACGGTTGGTTGCGTTCCTCCGAGCTGCGTCCGCCAGAATAAATATTGCGCATTCGTATGAACTGAATTTTGATGCACTACCCGGCGTTGCGGATTATGGACGACAGAGATCTGCAAGCCCACAGCGAACGAGCATTAGTCGTAGTCACCCTCAGTAATCAGCCGGGCGTAGGTCCGCTCTCGTGCATCTCGAGCCAGCCGCTGTCGATCGCGAGCTTGATGCCGGCACCGAACTCCGCACCGCTGGCCTTCAGCGCGTAGAGGAGCGGGGCGTTGATTTTCCATGATCTGGTAAGGCCTGGATCAGCCTAGGAGCGAAGGGCTGTCATGAAGTGTCATCGCAGGTCTTCCGAAGCAAGCAAACCGTAGTCAGCGTTGTGTCCATCCATTTGCCCAGCGAGGGGCATTGCCTCATCGTCCAGGCAGAACCGCGAGCTTCCGAGACGGATCGATGCGCCAGAACGGATATGCAGCCATTTCTTTTGCATGCTGCCCGAACATTTCGATCCGTCTGCTTGTAAATTCCATAATGACGGCGAAAAAATCAGTTGGCGACCTGATTGCTGTAAGTCTCAGGTAGAATTCAAAAGCAAGATGCCCATTGGCCTGGGCTATCTCAAGAAGCTTCGCTTGATAAGCCTGCATGTGGGCCGTCGCTAAAGCGAAGCTTTTC
Organism: Bradyrhizobium sp. UFLA05-89; assembly: GCF_059803475.1. Lineage (NCBI taxonomy): Bacteria > Pseudomonadati > Pseudomonadota > Alphaproteobacteria > Hyphomicrobiales > Nitrobacteraceae > Bradyrhizobium > Bradyrhizobium sp. UFLA05-89. The sequence goes on from NZ_JBANBA010000087.1 coordinate 2,739, forward strand.
GCTGGATCGCTATCCCTCATCCTCTGACTGAGGTCGCCTGGTAACGCATCCACCCGGGTCTCAATGAGGGGAGCATCGCCTTTTGGATCCTCATGTAGCTTAGGAGCTGGCTCAATCGAGGCTGCCGCAACAGAGCGCAGAAAATCGTCTTTCGGGCTTCTGACAACGGCCTGCTTGTTCCGTTGGGCTCGCGCGGCCTTTTTGGGATGGCGGACGCGCTTTGACGCAGTTGCCAATTTGCGTTTGCTCATCTGACGCTCCAAGAAAATGGGGTGCGATCACAACGGTCATTTCTGAAAAGACAACGGGCTTTGCGATGTGGCGTTCCAAACCCTCGGATTGTCCGCATGAACTGAGCCCAATCGCACGTTCTGGAAGTCGACGATGATTTTAGGTAGCAACTCCAACCGGCGAACGTCTAGCTGGTGATCGGACGGACCCATGTCCAACGGCGGTCAGTCTGAGAACAGTCGGCCATCCGCTCGCTGTGCTCAAAGGTAGCGCTTTAAGTTGCGCCGACTGCGCAGGCGCTCATGCCTTTTCTTTCGGGAAGGACCTCCTCGAAGGGAGCTGGTCACGAGCGGTAAAGGAATCGATCGCAATAGGCGGCGGCGCGAGCGGTCTAGCTTGCTCTTATGTCTCGAGCGCGTCGGCTTGGGCGTGGTGGGCCGCCAGGCTGCGCCCGATTGCCTGACGCCCAATTCCCACAAAACAGCAAATTTGGCTCGGCAGAAAATAGATCAGCGACCACTCGTAAAATTCCCGGGTTCGATACCAACGCCGATCGCGCGGGAGGCGCAACCGCCAGCGGCTCGCGATACATTGGCGACAGTTAAGGCGGTAAACGACAAGGCCCGCCAGCGTGACCCGGCCGGCCTCGGCACTCCCGGCATCCTTAAGAGAAAGCTCAGCCAAATGTAAGGACGGCTTAAGGACTCCCGCCCACGGCCGGTACTAGCATCGCCATGGTGATCTTGTGAACACCGCCACCGCGCCAACATGTCTTTCATCACGTTTCATTTTCTGCGCTGTGGCGGTTCGCCGCGTCCGGCCCGCCTTAAACGCGTATCGGAGCTGACCGAAGATTTCGAGAAATGGAATCGTATCATGTTTTATCGATTATCGGGCGTCGCACTTGCGACTCTCATACTGGGCACCATCGACGTTGTCGCAGCGGACCTGCCGGTTTATGAAGTTGCGGGCCTCCCGATCACACCGCATCAATTGATGGTGCTGGGACCGGCCGGCGCGGAGCAGGACCTCTCGCCTTTCATACAGACGATGGCGGGAATGCCAGCGTCGCCGCATCAGATCGCGGTCCTCACGCCGCGTCCGGCGCAGATCGGGCAGCAAGCTTACAACAAGCGGTGAGCCGCGGTCCGGAATCTGGCGACCGCACTTCAAGGCACGCATGATGCCAATCCGGGCGAGAATCGTCGGGCCGCCTTGCTCGGCCACCAGGATCAGGGCATCCATCGTCGCTTGCGATTCCGGGGCATCATGCACGGCCTTGGGCAGCGCGGCGACGTTCTCGCCGGCGTCACGGCAGCGTTCAGGTTGCGTCAGTGCGACATCTCAGTTCAGAACGCGGCCGACGTCGATCCAGGCGAGCACTGCCATCAGGATGTTCGCGACAAACACCAGTAGCGCGAGGCCCGTTCCGGACGACAGCTTTCGGCGCAGCCAGAGAGTTTTTCGCCGTGTCAGTAGACGGCCCAGTGATAGATGCCGGCCGCTCTCTTATGAAGTACCAGGTAGGTCATAATGGAAGTGTGGCACGCGAACCTTCGTGTAGCGCGATGCGGGCCGCGCGCCGGGGTTGGCTGGCGGTCCGGCACACGCCCCCGCCGAAGATGTGCCGAGCCTAGCCATGCCAGCGCGCTGGTCGATCCGACCGGCTGGAACCAATCGTGGCGACAATGTGGATGCGCCGCTAGAGCTTGGATGCAACACTGTCGACGGAAATAGAAACCCGCCCGGCGGCTGGCTGCCCATGCCCGCCGGTTGGGGCGATGATTGAACGAAGCGCAAGCCGCCATCGTGTGCAGCCTTTGATCACCCCGTTCTTTGATTCGGCGACCAACTGGCGATTTCAACCAGCTTGCGGGCCGCGGCTTCAGGGTTGGCGAAGGGGCGTTCGGCCGTGAGCTTCATAAACCAGCCCTAGCGCGAGTCGCGCTTGGGAAGATGCTCATCATGATCGACCCACTGCTGCCTCAGGATCGCACTATACTTGTTGCAAGCTTTGCAGATGACACCTCGGCACAGTGTTCCGCTCCCGATCCGTGGATGTTCGCCATTTGGAACGCTTGCTACCCCAACGCCTAAATCCAACCGCGCGACCTTTCAGATTTGCGCTCGCGTGGCAGTCGGAGCTGCTCTAGCCCTTGCTCTATTAGTCGCAGGTCCTCTTCAACGTGCTTCAAAGCCGGACGCGGATTGATGCCGGGCGGCGTGGCTTGTAGGCCTCCGAGCAACTGGCGCCGAAGTTCACGCATGTCCTCCAATGCTCGGCGGTTCTTCAAACGTACATAAGCGGAAACGATCAATTCAATGGTGTTCGATGGCATGGGTGCTCCGAAAATACGTTCCTGAAAAAGGCGCTGTCGGGCGGGAAATACAGATCCCGGCAGCGCGGTATTTTCTAACTGGGCAAATCCCAGTTGATTTTGACTATGCAATGGTCATGCCACAGGTTTGTGACAAGCCCGTCCTCGCGGGCAAAGAAGAGGCCCCAGCTCAGGGGGACAAGCTGGGGCCATTCGTCACGCGGGTACCTGACGGGGACCAGGTACTGCGCCTACAACCTGCTTCCGAAGTTCTTCGTTCCTTGTAAGCTTCAAGAATCGCCATCCGCGCTGCGCTTTTAGTCTATCCAGAAGTGGACGGAGCAAGGTCTCCGACCGTCTATGCGTGATCCGCGGTCCACCCTATTCAAGCTACCTCCAACGGCCCCGGCAAAACTGCAGGCAATATCCGTCAGGACCTTTCCGACTTCGCGCGGGCGTTCAGCCTAGTCTCGGCCATTCAAGAGCTGCACATATGTCCCGCTTTCGGGCGGACAGGTCTACGCATGCCGCGATCAAAGAGGCGCCGACGCCGGTTTGCAAAATATCGCGGCCCGCCGGTTTCACGCTGGGCACAACTGGCGGCCTCAGTCTCCGCGCTGGACCAGCCAGTCAGAGCAGTCTGCATATCAATGGAAGCAGGACCGCTGTCAGCACCCCATTCAGACCCATGCCAAGTCCAGAAAACGCACCAGCGACCTCATTGATCTGGAGAGCGCGCGCGGTTCCGATTCCGTGTGAGGCAATGCCCATCGTCAAACCCACCACGCGCGGGTCATCGATCCGTGCAAGGCGCGCAATGATCGGCCCAAGGACGGCACCTGTGATGCCCGTCATGATGACCAACACGACCGTAAGCGTCTGAAGGCCGCCGATCTGCTCGGAAATGCCGACAGCGATCCCCGCCGTCACCGACTTAGGTGCGATCGAGAGGATCGTCTGCGAGCTCGCTCCGAGCATCCACGCGAGTCCGACAGCGCTCATCACGCCAACGGGCAATCCGACCACGAGGCCTACCGCAATTAGACGCGCGGACGCACGAATAACAGCCCTCTGCCGAAATAGAGGTACTGCGAGTAGAACGACTGCAGGCGCCAGCATAAATTGTATCACGTCAGCGCCGTGCAAATACGTTTCGTAAGGAATATGTGTTGCTTCAAGGCCGAGTGAAATAAGAATAATCGCGAGTAGTGTCGGATTTAGCAAAGGATGATTGCCACCGAGGCGCGATATGCGACTGGCCGCGAGAAAGGCAAAGACCGTCGCGGCGGTTTCCAGGATGGGTCTGTCCGCCAGGCCAGTCCAGGTCATACTGGTGAGATGGCTAAGGCTGGACATCACGAGTTGCTCCCTCAAGCCGGTCGGATTCGTGCTTTTGAGCTTTCGTTGCTGTGACGCCAAGCCGGCTCACAACGACCATGGTGATGGAAAGAGTTATCGCTGTGCCACCAATCACGGCCGCCAAGATCGGAAGCACCTCGGTCTTGAGGACACCAAGATAGGCGATTACGCCGACGCCAGCCGGTACAAAAAGCATGCCCAGAAATTGAAGCAGCCGATCCGCAAGGACACCCAGATCGTCTCGGCATAGAGCAAGATCAGGCCCGTGACGGGCGCGGGAAGGGGCAGCAAACCCGACCTTGCGGCTATTTCACCGATGCAAAGCCAACCGAGGACTCGCGCAATCTGCTCAAGCATAGCGACAGCCTCCAAAGGGCACGCGGCATAAGCGTTGCCTGGTTTCGCCGGGGCGTCCTGTATCTAGCTGAACGCCGCGACAGCGTTCGGTGGCAATCGCCACCTATCATGGCAATGCGTTGGCCTTTGCCAACTCTGTTTCGGAGAATCCGGGCCCCGCGGATGCGAGGTAGATCACAGCGAGCGCGACGAGCGCGAAAGCCGCATACGAATATGTGATCCAGTGATTTTGAATAGCGAGGTGCGGTCGAATGATCGCGTGTTCTGCAATGTTCATGGCAACACTCCCCATGCTGCGTTTGAAAATGCGAGACGATCTTGCGACAGAAACTCCAACGATGGTGTGAAGCCGCTCACACCGATCGTAGAAAAGAATTTTGACGTCTGATTCTTAGCCAGAGCGGGCCTTCACCCAATCTGGACGTCTTGGACTATTCCGACTTGCTGCCCGACGTTCGGGTCGATTACTTTTACGGAGACTGCGCGCCAGCCAGATCGCATAAATCGAATCCGTCTGTCGAGGTAGCTCGGCGCAAGGCGCTTGCTAGACAGATCGGTGAAGGCTTGTGACCATTGTTGGCGATTTCGCTCGGTCTCTTTGTCGGCGGGCCTCGCGACGATCTTCTAGATATTGCTGTAGCCACCGACCAAGATCGGAGGAGCGCCGAAGTTGAGCGTTGTACAAGATCTCGTCGAGATCACGGAATTGAATGATTTTATTTTCCTGCATTGCCTTACTCCGAAGAGTTAAAATCGTTTCAGGATTGCTTTAAGACGTGGGCCACTTGCTTTTTTGGATGCGACGGCTCAGGTGGGTTGCCCCGACGGCAATTGCTGTCGCGATGGCGGTGAAGAAGGTGGAGGCGACCAGAGATCGTTGGATGCGAGCCATGGCCTAATGCGAAAGCTCGTACTTCCGGATCTCCTGCAACCGCGTCAGGCAATAATCTCGATATAGATCTTCAATGAGTGCCCACATGACCGAAATCCCCGTTGGTCAGTGTCATGAGGTTAGCTCGGGTGTTTCCGGATTGCTTCGCCGGTTCTGGAAAATGGTTGCTGTTCGGTGTTGGCGTCTGGGATACCAGTCAGCCGGAGAGGCTTAGCGTGGGGCAATGCAGCTCTGGCAAGAGGCTCGACGCCTGATCTGCGGAGATCATTAGGAAGCTGCGCCCGGAAGCTGAATTAAGGTCGAGACGGACGCGGGCTGCGGTCTCGCTTCAGAGCTCACGCCCCATCGCGCCATGGCTGGGCTGGGCCGATACTTTCTGCTCAAGCTAAGTCGCGGGCGCAACGTCAGCCAGATCTTAAACTGTCCACCGGACAGATCGTGGTGTGATTAGACATTACAAATGCGAAATCGGAAAAAGTGGCAGTTGGTTGAACCTTCGCCTAGTACAATCAGACTAATTGGTACCGGGAGTTTTGCATCATCCCCACCCCGGGGCTGGAACGCCGCCGTCCGCGGTACATTTAAGCGGGCGGCGTTTTTGCTTCGGTCTGTAAAGGAGGACCGGCCCCGGCGCTTGGAGGCTGGCAGAAGCGCCCGGGCCGTCCACATGCACGGCCGCCGCCACTCGCGCCGAAATCACTATGTAGGCAGGAACGAGAAGCCTTAATCTGCTTCTGCGGATCTAAGCAACACCGCATGCAGGCGAGCAAGACACGCTTTGTTCTTTTACAACCGGCAAAGCACATTCAGGGTGTGTCCGCTGAGAACCAAAGAAGATCGATCGGCGCTTGTTAGTTTGTCTTCAAAAGCTTGACGTAGGTTCCGCTCTCGTGCAGCCGAGCTCGACTGCCATCTGCCCGCACGGAATTCCCCGCCGGTGGCCTTGAGCGCGTAGAGGAACGGCGCGTTGATCTTCTCGATATGGATGCGGCCATGCACTAAGCGTCGCCGCGGTCTCGGAGACCATGGTTGCCTGTGGCCGTCCCTCTTTTAGGGGAACCACCAAAAGTTCCGCCCGCGCTTCGGGCGCTCCCGGGCTGGTAGTTTGTCATCGCAGTCGGGAATGAGTGGAGGCGCGTTGCCTTCCAGTTCGGCAATCCGGTTGACCAATTTTCGCAGACGCGTCGGTAACGGTGAGGTGTTGCGAGCGAGGCTATGCTGAAGCCGCTCACCAATCTCCTCGCAGATCGCCCGACAATGGTCGAGTTCTAAAGCTTCGGTCAGGTGAGGGTCTTGGAGCGGAAGGGGCTTCGCCATGGCTGCCACCGTTGGCTTTATGAGCAAGCTTCATTGTTTTTCCTGCCGTCGCCGTCGTAACGCGGAAGGTACTTGCCGCGATCCGGCGGAACCCGAAACTTTTTTATCATAGGCGAATTTATCGAAGGGGCTGCCCGAGGCGGAGGCATGCCATGGCTACCATATCGGTGCGTGACGCGTTTCTTACGGTCGCCATCATGTCCGTCACTTTCCTAATCGAAATCGGCTTCTTCGCCTTGATCGGGGTGTTCTGAACGCGCGCTCTGGGCACCCCACAAATGGAGGGACCATCGCTATGAGGACCGATATCTCGCTGCGATTGTGATAGCTGTTCTCGCCGCTGGTAGGGGGCTGACAGTCAATTCTGTCGGCTCGCCGCCTTCCGAAAAGCAGTCCATGCCGAGTGCCGTGCAAGCAGCGGACCGGTTAGCTGAGGCCGTGGATCTGCTTCGGTCCGGTGGCTAACAGCCCCGGGCGTAACTCAAACTCATCGCTCCTAAGCGCTTTCGCAAAATCCCTGGCGCCGCCGACCGCACATGAAGCGACCGTGCGCCCGTAACCGCGAGGCTCATCGGCGTGCATGAAACGGGCCGACTACCGATGAATGCCGCCATTTCGTTGGCCGCCTTCGCTCCGCATCGATATTCCAGGCTATCGCCCTCGACAAATCTGACTGCTCTCGGAGCATCGATGCACCAGAGCCGGATGCGCCTGCCGTGGAGTTCGAGGGTGTCGCCGTCAATGATGCCGGCGCGGCCGATTAGATCAGCGGGGACTGCCGCTTCGATCGACGCCGCAAGAAAAAGCGATGCGATTTTGAACACGCGCGTGGGAGCATCGGCAGTAGTGCTCGGATGACCTATTGTGGTGGGGTGAGCGGTATCGGTCCGCGCCGCAACGGAGGTCCCCTATGCTGCCAACGTAGAGCAAGCTCCGGATTGGTCATCCAACGGTAGTGAAGTTGGCGAAAGCTCCGGAAGTAAGGTCCGCGTTGTGCTGAATTCGGATATGGTCGATCAGTTTGGCCGTGTCTCGCATCGCGTCTAGGACGAAGCCTTTCCAGTAGACGTAACAGATACGTTCTCAAAGGTGCTGTTCTCGATACCTACCGCCATCAGTTCAAGCACATTCAAATAGCTCCGTACGTGGTGATAGTCATCGGTTTTGCAGAATGCGCAAATGGTTGACATTTCGCAGCACGCCTACTGCACTCCTGTACCTGTCGTAAGCGATCAACAGTTTTTCATTTATCTCTGTTTTGAGAAAGAAGTCGATCGCTGCGCGCCGACGGGCGATTGCTTTCTGGGTCAACAACGACCACATCGCAACCCCCAGCGCGCTGAGCGCGATGACCACGGTACCAAGTGGCGCGATCCTTGCGAGTTCTTCCAGTGTCAAGTCTGCCCCAATTATGCGGCCGCGCGATCTTCTTTATCCGCCCCGCGCATTACAATTTTCAGCGCGTCATCCTGCAACGACCGCTGCAACGCCTTCGCCTCATCCCATGGCGCGCGCATCCAAACGTCGCGCTCCTCGTCGGTCGTCAGGATCACCGTCATGGCCTTGGGGTGGACGCGTTTGACCTCGGCGTTGGGATCGCTGGTCAGGAAGGCGAACACATCTGCGGTCGCTTCGCCTTCCCATCAGATGTTTTGCGAGGGACTGGCGTCTCTTTCTGACGGACGTCTGCTCACGATTGGTGGGCAGCAACGATGGGGCGACGATTTATAATCTGGTTACCCACTCCCCTCACACCGGACTCCTACTGAGGCCGGTGCCACGCCGAACGCAGCTACCCGCAGCCTATCAGCCCATGAACAGCTTGACAAACATCGACCACACTGCAGGCTCGGAGGATCGGCGGGTATAACAGACGTTCGATGATTATTGGCCACCGGGGATAGATTCTGGTCTCAATATAGACCCATTTCTTACCTGTCTCTGAGGGGTCGCAAGTGCCAGATTTGGACGACTCTTCGCTTCCGGTCGAATCAGATCGACCCTTTGCTCGGTTAGCCCCAGAACTCGCCGAAACACTTTGGCTTGCTCGACTACCTCGCAACACAACCTGAGGGTCTCGTATGGCCCGTAGTCCCTTCAAAGGCCGTTGCTCAATCGCAGGCCGTCACCGAAAAGGCGGAGGCGACCGGCATTGAGCGAGATTTGGCGTCCCCCACTACAGCGGTGCGGCGCATTTATCAAATCAGATCTCAGTTGCCATATTACGACAAGAACTGGGACATAGCGTCGGATGCCGCTTTCCTGTCGCGGGCAAAATCCACGCTGAGTGAGTTGGCCGCTCCCGCAACGTCGCTAACGATAGGTTTCACTTCGATGGTCATGGATGCGAACGTCGGGGCCGAAGGTGAAACCCCTTCGGCCTACGCATCCCGAGCGCGCTCAGCGACGTCCGAGTTCTCCGGACCGGTTTCCGGGATCGCTTCCAAACCTGAAGGACGAAGCGCGCCGGCTGTCCCGGTCTATCGGCAATCTAGTCCCTTACACTACGTGCCTTTGTCACGATACTTGCCATCGTGATTCTCGCACTTTGAATTTTAAAACGGTCTTTATGAAGCCCGCCGACGTGTGGGACCACACGCGCTATCCCGCACCAAAATCATGCGCCTCTGCGGCACGAGCCGGACAGCCACGCGATGCGGTCCCGGTACTCGGCTGGCGCCTTCGCTTTCTGCCTGATGCCGTCTGACTACTGACAGGTGCTCGGCGGGACCCTTCGCGGAGACGATGTTCGACAAAAGGTCTATCGCGTACCGAACAGCGCCGACCGCGGGATCGGTATTTTTGCGCGCATCTCGGACGCGCCGGCCGACCGTAATCTGATCGACCGCTACGCCGACGCCGGTATTGAATTCATTGGTCTCAACGACAGCCGTCCCGACGATAAGTTCGGAATCGCGGCAAGCTACGCGCATGTCGAAACGCGCACAGGCGCTCGATACCGAGCATCGTACTTTTCTAGATTCCGCGTGGCCGATGCGCAGTTTCGAGCGCCTTCTGACAGCCGTCTATCAATACCAGATCAGGGACGGGTGGACGTTGCAGCCCAACCTGCAATACATCATCCACCCGAGTGGAGGTGCCACGAGCCCCTCCAGTGCAGTGCCCGGAAACATTCTTCATAACGCAACCGTGCGCGGCTTGCGTACGACCCTGAAGTTCTAGTTCGCGGCTCGGCGGGCCAGCCGCTTGATGGTCTTGGTCGCGCGGTTCGGCCCATGCCAACCGAGGAATTGCAGCTCTTTGTTCTCCAACGCATTCGTCGCCCGAAAGAACTGTTCGAGATCGTCGCGTGCATGGGTGGGAAGATTACGGATATCCTTGAGATCCGCTTCGAGCGGTGACCGGTCGGGCACCGCAAACACGCGATCATTGCGCTCGCTCTTGCCCTTTTTCTTCTGCTCGACTTCGAGAATGCCGATTGGTCGACAGCGCAGCACGACGCCTGGATAGGTCTGCGCATCATGCAGGATCAGCACATCCAGCGGATCGCCATCCTCGGCCTTGGTCGAGGGAATGAACCCCCAATCATAAGGATAGGTCAGGCCTGCCATCAGTGGCTTCGCCAAAGCGAAAACGCCAAGCTTGGGATCAAAATCGAGCTTGCACGAGCTACCGCGCGGCGTCTCGACCACGGCGAAGATATTGTTGTCGTCGGCCCAGCTCGGCAGTTTTGTTAGTTTGGTCATGGCGGATGACTTGGCCTCGTAAGGAGTAGCGGGCCCGGCGGAATCGACCCGCCGGGCTCTACCAATCAGGCGGCGGTGGAGGCCTTCTTGTTGACGCCCTTGCGCAACGCAACCGTGTTGAGCTTGGCGTTCGCCGCTTTCTCTTCGTTGAGGTTCGTGGTCAGGAAACGCACGATATCGTCGTGGCCGAGTTCTCCCGCCCAAGCGATCAGCGTACCATACCGGCATATCTCGTAATGCTCGACGGCTTGCGCGTTGGCGACGATCGCCGCATCGAGCACCGTCTTGTCTTCGATCTCGGCGGCCGTCTCGTCCGCTTCCTTGATGATGCCGTCGATGGCCGGACATTGCGTGCCACTCGGCGATTGGCCGAGTTTCTCGAACACCTTTTCGAGACGCTCGATTTGCTTGTTGGTCTCCTCGAGATGGTTCTTGAGACCTGTGGCCAGATCCCGGTTGGTGGCCTTGTCGATCATTTTCGGCAAGGCCTTGGTGATCTGCTGCTCCGCATAATAGATGTCCTGCAAGCCATGCAGGAGCAGGTCATCCATCGTCTTGATGTCTTTCGTGAATAGTCCCATGACGTCGCTCCTCGAATTCAAAGCGATGGAACGGCGGCGACAGGGCTTTGTTCCTCGCTCTTGCCGCTGCCGCGGTGAGCGAGTGCGGTCCCGGAGCGTGAGCTGCTCAACGGGCTGTCGCGCACCGATCATCCCTGAAGCCTGGGGGAGGTGGCCGCCCACGCGCCCGTAGGAACCTGCGCAAACAGCCCGCGTTTTGCCTCTTTAGCTGGAGTTCAGCATGGTCAGCACCTCGCTCTGGATGGAGACCGAAATCCTGCCCGAGGCGGGTGCGCTAAAAGGCGATGTGCACTGCGATGTCGCCGTCGTTGGCTCCGGGATTGCCGGGCTCTCAACGGCCTACGAGTTCATGAAGCGCGGCCGGTCGGTCATCGTCATCGACCGCAAAGGTATCGCCAGCGGCATGACGGCGCGGACTTCGGCGCATCTCGCGCCTCTTTGCGATGATCTGATGAGCGAATTCAAAAAGTTGCGCGGCGTCGAGGCGGCCAAGCTGTTCTACGAAAGTCAGGCCGCCGCCGTCGACAGGATCGAGGACATCCAGGCCAGCGAGAAAATCGCCTGTGACTTCCTTCGTCTTGACGGCTATCTGTTTCAGGGCAACGGCATGCCGGCCGACATGTTCGACGAGGAGCTGGAAGCGGTGCGCGAGGTTGGAGCACCGGTTCACCGGCTGGTCGGCGTGCCTCTCAAAAATTGCGACGACCGGCACGTCCTTCGATATCCACGCCAGGCGAAATTCCATCCCCTCAAATATCTCGCCGGACTTGCCGCCGTTTGCAAGAGCGGCGGCGTCCGCTTCTTTGCCAACAGCCCGGTGGAAGAAGTTGCCGAACTAGACGGCGCCGTCACGCTGCGAACCTCGCAAGGGCAGATCACCGCCGCGCATGCCGTGATCGCGACCAACGCCTCCATCGCCGACCGCTTTCAACTGCACACGAAAGTGGCTCCTTACCGTACCTACGTGCTCGCGTTCGCCATAGCGCGGGGCGAGCTTCCCGATGCGCTCTATTGGGACACCGAAGATCCCTACCACTATGTGCGGCTGCAAACGGGCCCAGACGAGCATGATTTCGTTCTTGTCGGCGGCGAAGACCATAAGAGCGGCGAGGCCAATGATGCCGATCGGCGGTTTGCCCGCCTGGAAAGTTGGGCGCGCGACTTGATCCCGGCCCTTGGCCCCGTCACCCATCGCTGGTCGGGCCAGGTTCTCGATACGATCGACTATGCCGGCTTCATCGGCCGCGAGCCCGGCAGCGAGCGCATCTACCTCGCAATGGGCGATTCAGGCCAGGGTTTGACCCATGGCGTCATGGGCGCCATGTTGAATACGTCTCTCATTCTGGGCGAAGACCATCCGTGGAAGTCCGTCTACGCGCCGGATCGCAAACCGCTCGCAGCGGCGCGCAATTTCCTGCGCGAGAACATCACGATCTTGCAAAATCTAGCGGAATACGTCGCGCCGGGTGAAATCGCTTCGCTCGAAGAGCTTCAGCCGGGTGAGGGCGCCATCCTGCGGCGGGGGCTCCAAAAGATCGCCGCCTACAAGGACAAGGCTGGCGAACTGCATCTTCATGCGGCCAGTTGCACCCATATCGGCTGTCATCTGCACTGGAACAGCTTTGAGAGCTGCTGGGACTGCCCGTGCCACGGTTCGATCTTTGCGCCCAACGGCCAGCCGATCAATGCTCCGGCCGTGTCGGCCTTACGCCCCGCGAAGGTCTAACGAAATCTGATTAAGGCGGGGAGCGTTCCATCTTCAAGGACGATGACATCGAGCAGGACGATCTGCGCAGCCCGCGTATACCCTGGGCCGTTCTGCCGCCGCCGCCAATCGAGCCGATCTCTGACAGCTTTCGTTGTGAGGTTCTGATCATCGGCGCCGGCATTACCGGTGTGCTGGTGGCCGAGCGCCTGACACGGCAAGGCCACCAGGTGGTCATCATCGATCGCGAGCTTCCCAGTCTCGGTAGCACGTTGGCCAGCACCGCCATGCTGCTCTGGGAAATCGATCGTCCGCTGTTTGAACTCACGCAGCTCTATGGTTTCGAGAAGGCGGTGCGCTGTTATCGGGCCAGCCATCAGGCGGCGCAAGGCCTGCGATCCCTGGTTGCGCATCTTGGAATTGCCTGCCAGATGCGGCCGCGTCTTTCGCTCTATCTCGCCGTCGATGACAATCCGAAGCTTGTTCAGGATGAATATGCGCTGAGAGGCCGCGCCGATCTGCCGTCCTTCCAACTCGATCATGCCGCGCTGCTCAAGCGCTTCGCCATCGCCCGGGCGGGCGCTCTGTTGTCGAGGGACGCGGCCGACGCCGATCCGGTGCTGCTCACGCATGGCCTGCTTGATGTTTCCCTAAGGCGCGGCGCCCGCCTCCTAACGGCTAATGCAGTTGCCTACGATACTACGGCCCAGAACGTAACCGTCGGCCTTGAAAGTGGGCTTTCGATCGACGCGCGCCACGTGGTGCTCGCGACTGGCTATGTGATGCCTGATATTGTGCGGCCCAGGAGGCAGCAGCCCGCTTCCAGCTGGGCTATCGCGACCCGGCGGCAGCCGAGCCATCTATGGCCCGAACAGGCCCTGATCTGGGAGGCAAGCCGGAACTATCATTATGCGCGGACCACCGCTGATGGCCGCATCATCCTTGGTGGCGAGGATGATCATGCGCTCATCGAGCCTGACGCTCGTAATGACGCCACGCCGGCAAAGGTGGCCGCGCTTAAGAATTATCTGAAGGCTCTTTGGCCGCATGCATCGGACCAGGTCGACTTCCGTTGGTCGGGCGCCTTCGATACCACCCGTGACGGCTTGCCGTTGATCGGCAGGGTACCGGGCTGCAACAATACTTTTGCCGCCTTTGGCTATGGTGGCAACGGCATTACCTTCAGCTTCCTCGCAGCGGAACTTCAGGCCGCGTTGTTTGCCGGAGGCTCTTCGTCCCTGCTCGATGATCTTGCGATTGACCGGGATATTCCCGGCTAACGACGCGCGATCAGGCAGCCCAGCATGAAGGCGACGACCAGCGAGGGCAACGGCGCCCCTCGCACCACATCCCGCAGAAAAGCGAGCGCCTGGCCCGGCGGCTGCCCTTCCAGGCTTTGACGAACCGTGCGGGCGGTCTCTCGCACGCCTTCCGAAACCTCCTTCACTTTTGCCAAGGCGTCTTCGCTGTCCATCTCATCCTCCTCCGGAGTATCCAGCAAGCCAAGCTTATGGGCGACCAATCGTTCCACGAGCGTGGACACGGCCAACTAGTCTCTGAGCGTCCAACGCTGCGAACGGCATCGACGCCGCGACATTTCAGGCACGAGAGGAACAACCGTAGCGCGTGACTGTTCGAATGAGATCTCCTCTTCTAGCCCGAGGCTTTTCCATGTATCACCACGTCAAGAAGCTGATGTTCACTGTCCGCGTCGATGAGCCGGACCCTCGTTTTGGCAATATGCTTCTTGAACAGTTCGGCGGTGCCAACGGCGAACTTGCGGCCGCGATGCAATATTCGATCCAAGGACTCAATTGCGAAGACCCTGATCGTAAGGACCTTCTGATGGATATCGGCACCGAAGAGCTGAGCCATCTGGAAGTCGTCGGCACGCTGGCCCGCATGCATCTCAAGCCGGCCAAGTTCGATCGCCAGGCGGCTGAGGCCGATCCGCTGATCGCGATCGCAGGTGGCGGCGGGGTGAACCTCTTCAACTCCCAAGGCAATCCCTGGACCGCCGACTACCTGAAGATCACCGGCGAACTCGACGTCGACCTGCGCAGCAATATTGCTGCCGAAGCGCGGGCCAAGATCGTCTACGAACGCCTGATCAACTTCACCGACGACGCCGGCACCAAGGACGCCTTGCAGTTTCTCATGACCCGCGAAATCACCCATATGAAGGCATTCTCGCTCGCCCTGGAGAGCATGAGCAAGCCGGCGTTCAGTATCGGCCGCATTGCGCCGACGCCGGGCCTCGTTGATCAGTTCTTTAACGACTCCACCGGCACCGGCGATCATGGTGAGATCGACACCCGCGGGCCCTGGAACGAGGGCGGCGAATGGGTCTTCACGGAATCGCCAGCCATCCAGGCCGGGGAGCCCGGTCCCGCGTCGGCTATCGTCACCGAAAGCTCATCGCCGGTCGACGAGGCCGGGCTTGGCGATCTGCTGATCGACGAGCTCCGCGATATCCTTCACGCCGAGAAGCAGTTGACGAAGGCGCTTCCGAAGATGGCGGAAGCGGCGCGGTTCGATCAGTTGCGCGAGCTGTTCGAACAGCATCTCGGCGAGACGGAAACCCAGATAGAGCGCATCAATGAATGCTTTGAGCTGCTTGGCAAGGCCGCACGCGCCAAGCCCTGCAAGGGAATGATGGGCCTTGTCGAAGAAGGTCAGGAAATCATGACTGAGGGCGAGGAAAAGGAAGACGCGGCGGCCGACCTCGCTCTGATCGGTGCGGCGCAACGCGTCGAGCATTATGAGATTGCCGGCTACACAACAGCGCGCAATCTCGCCCAGCAGCTTCGTCATAGCGCTATCGTCAGCCTCCTGTCGAAGTCGCTGGCGGAGGAGGAAAACGCCGATCAATTGCTCAATCAGGTCGCACGGTCCCTTATGTCGGTCGCGAAAATGCCAGCTGTCGTCGAGCAGACCGAACAATAAGCGGTGACGGCGATCCCGGGCAGTATCACGGTGATTGCCGCAGCTGTCCTTTTGGGGCGATCGCCGTGCCACTGCTGTTAGTCGGAAGCGCTGTGTGCCGTCGATCGTTCCTCACCCTGATGGACAGAGCTATCTCGTTGAAGAGGAACGTGGCGCCGCGGACCAGGGAGGTGAGACAAACCCGATGACACATCCGGTTACTCCCGCCACCCTTCTAGGCCTTCCCGCGGCGACCACCGACACGCTCTCAGGCGCGGATGTTGTGATCTTTGGTGTGCCGGATGCGACGCCGCATGTGCCCGGCACCACCAGTCAGGCCGCCCGGGCTCCTTCGGCGCTTCGTGAAAGCACTGAGCAAATTGCGCGGGATCCATTGCGTTGGGATTTCGATCAGGATGGCCCCTTGATACCGGGAGGACTGCGGGCGATTGATCTTGGCGACCTTCCGACCAATCCGGCGACACCGCAGGAGAACCGCTCGCTGATCACGTCCACAACTGCGAGCATTCTGAAGGCGGACGCCGTGCACATGCTAATTGGCGGCGATGACTCGGTGCCCATTCCTTTCTTCGCGGGGTTCGAGCCGTTTGGCCCGCTCACCATTCTGCAGATCGATGCGCATCTCGACTGGCGGGACGAGCGCGCCGGTCTCAAGCATACGTTTTCGAGCACCATGCGCCGGGCCAGCGAAATGCCGTGGGTGGAGCGGATCATCCAGGTAGGACAGCGCGGCATCGGGGGCTCGCGCGCGGAGGACCTAGCCGCCGCACGGGCCTGGGGCGTGAAGCTGTTCAGTGCAGCTTCGGTACGGGGACATGGCGTGCAAGCCATTCTCGATCATATCCCGCCGGGCAGCCGTTGCATCGTTACCCTCGATTGCGACGGTCTCGACCCGGCTGTCATTCCCGCGGTGCTGGTCCCACAGCCGGGTGGTCTCGGCTACTTTGATATCGTCGAGCTTCTGCATGGCGTTACGCAGCGGGCGCGGATCGTTGGTTTTGATCTCGTGGAGCTGGTGCCGGACGCGGACGTGCGAGGTCTGGGCGTGCTTGCAGCCGCACGCATCCTCTGCGTTACTCTCGGATGCATTGCACGTCAGCGGTCTACCGCAAAAAGTGAATGAATGGTGATGCCCCTAGGACTTCGCGGTTCCGGGCTCGGCTTGTTTGCGATGCTGCTTGGCTAGCGTTTCAGCTGGCGTCACATTGGCGATGGCGGACTGGATCTTGTTCTTGAGGCCGGTGACGACATCGCCCTCGCCATTTATCATCGCCTCGAAACCCTTACGGGCAACCATCGCTGCATCATCCTTGTCCTCGGAGCCGACTTTGGTGTCGAGCATCTCCGCGCGGGCGAAGAATTGCGTTTCAGTCGCGCCTGGCATGAGGCAGGTGACAGTGACCTTCGTGTCGCGCAGTTCCTCGCGTAGCGCAAAGGAGAGGGAGTTCAGGTACGACTTCGATGCGTTGTAGACGGCCTGAAAGCTGCCCGGGGTGAAGCCGGCGATCGATCCGGTGATAAGGATCTGTCCCTCATTGCGCCGGCGCATATCCTGGCCCATGCGATGGAGCAGATACGTCGTACCCATGACGTTGGTGTCGATTACCTGACGGATACGCGCCCAGTCCTGGTCCAAAAAGGCATGGCCCAGACCGCGACCGGCATTGGCCATCAACACGTCGACCTTGCGGCCTTGAGCAAGCTCATAGAGCTTGTCGACGCCTTCAACGGTAGCGAGATCGGCTTGCAGCGCTACCACAGCGATGCTGTTAACGTCTTTGCGCAGCGCTTCCGCCGCCGTCTCGATCCCGGGCTCGTCCGCGGCGACGAGAAGGTCGTACCCTTTTGCGGCGCAAAGCCGGGCAAGCTCAAAACCAATGCCCGTTGAGGCACCGGTCACGATCGCAAACTGTCCGGCCATCGGCGCATTCCCTCTCGTCTTTTACGTGGCTTTGAGCCTAATGGGGGACAGAGGAGACCGTTCCTAAGCGGCGGAGGAACCAGCCGCATTATTGAGGCTTGGTTGGTCGCGCAACCTTTGGAGGCGGTCCATGAAAGCCCTCACTTGGCACGGCAGGAGCGACGTTCGCTGTGAATCCGTTCCCGATCCCAAGATCCAGGACGGACGTGACGCTATTATCAAGGTGACGGCCTGCGCGATCTGTGGCTCGGACCTGCATTTATTCGATGGCATCATGCCGACTATGGAAAAGGGCGACGTGCTCGGCCACGAGACCATGGGCGAGGTTGTCGAGGTCGGCAAGGATAACAAAAAGCTCAAGATTGGCGACCGCGTCGTGGTTCCATTCACCATCGCTTGCGGGGAATGCTTCTTCTGCAAAAACGGTTTCTTCTCAGGCTGCGAGCGTTCCAATCCCAATGCGAAAGAAGCCGAGAAAACGTGGGGGCATTCGCCGGCGGGTCTGTTTGGCTATTCGCACATGCTGGGCGGATTTGCCGGTGGTCAGGCCGAATATTTGCGCGTGCCGTACGCCGATGTCGGACCTTATAAGATTCCCGACGGCCTGAGCGATGAACAGGTCCTGTTCCTGTCGGATATCTTCCCGACCGGCTACATGGCGGCAGAATTCTGCAGCCTCAAAGGCGGAGAGACGGTTGCCGTATGGGGATGCGGCCCGGTCGGGCAGTTTGCGATCAAGAGCGCAATTCTGCTCGGGGCCGAACGGGTGATCGCCATCGACACGGTGCCCGAGCGGCTCACGCTCGCCATGCAGTCGGGCGCAATCACGCTGGATTTTATGAAAGAGGATGTCTATGAGCGCATCCAGCAGCTCACGCAAGGCCGCGGCGCGGACGCCTGCATCGATGCGGTCGGTACAGAGCCCGAGACCATGGCAAGCAAGGACTCGATGGTTGACCGCATCAAGGTCGCAACCTTCATGGGGACTGACCGCCCGCATGTCTTGCGGCAGGCCATCCAGTGCTGCCGCAACTTTGGTACCGTCTCCATCGTCGGCGTCTATGGGGGCATGCTCGACAACATCCCGATGGGCAGCGCCATCAATCGCGGTCTTACCTTCCGCATGGCCCAGACGCCTGTTCAGCATTACTTACCCAAGCTTTTGCAACGCATCGAGAAGGGCGAGATCGATCCAAGCTTCGTCATCACCCATCGTGCGACCCTCGAGGAGGGTCCCGAACTCTACAAGACATTCCGAGCCAAGCGGGAGGGCTGCATCAAGGTTGTGATGAAGCCGTTCGGGTGATGGAAGAGCGCGCCGCGAAGCCACTGAAGTCGCACTGGCTGGCGGCCGCTCAGCTCGGGCTTGTCAGCAGTACATTCTCGACCCTCATCAGTCAGCTTGCGGCATCACAGTTGGGGCGGGACGCGACGGTTGACTGGATGACGGTCGCTGCTATTCCCGGACGCGACGCCATGCTCAGTTCTGTGCCCACAGCACAAGCCATCGCACTCGGCATCGCCTTTCATCAATGGGCGGACTTCTCCTGGGCGCTGGTATTTTTTGGCGTTTTTGGACGCTGGACGAGCCGTCTCGCGCCAGGCACTATTGGCTGGCTGGCCATTCCGTGGGCTGCCTTGACCTCGGCAACGGAGTGGTTCGGGCTGGTGCCACTGTTCCCGTTCTTTCAGCCGATCTTCACCTTGCAACAGCCCTACTGGATCGGCTTTCTCGTCCATCTCTCGTCGGCTTTGATCTATCCCCTCTTCGCCTGGTTGCGTTGGCCCTTCGGTCGCGCGCCGGTCACATCTGCAGTGCGCTTCGCCAAGCGCTGGGCAGCGGGGGCGCTCCTGGTGCTTGCAACGATAGCCCTCGTTGCCGTGGCTGATCGCTTGGGTTGGCCGCTACCGATCTCCAGCCGCGATGTGGCCAACGATCAGCGCTACATGCGCCATATGCTGACGCATCACGAACAAGGTATTGAACTCGCCGAACTCGGCCAGCGGCGTGCGAGGGATCCACATCTGCGCGCACTCGCGGCCCTGATGGTTGCCAGCCAGGCGGGCGAGAATCGTATCTTCGAGCATTGGTGGCGCGGTTGGTTCAGCGAGCCAATGGAGGTCTGCTCTGGCGAGGAGCGGGCGGCTATGCCCGGCTATCTGATGCCGGCACAGATGGCGGATGTGCGGAAGGCGGCGGATGAGGACTTCGATACCATCTTTATTCGGCTGATGAGCCTGCATCATGCAGGCGCCGTCCATATGGCGGATAACCAATGGCATTCTTCTGGCGATCCCCGCTTGCGGCTAATGGCGCATGCCATACGGCATGAGCAACAAGGCGAGATTGCTCTGATGAACGACGTCAAGGGCCTCGAAGCCGTGCGACAGGCGACGCGCAACTTGCTGGCCAACAATCTCTGACCAACCTTAATCTTTCTCTCAGGAACGAGCGTCAGATCGCGCGATTAGCGCTATGGGCCGGGCAACAAAGAAGGAGAATATGGATGGCAGACGAACAACGCGATGGGTCCGGAAATTTCGCCAACGATCCGCAGCGCGCATCGGAAGCAGGTAAGAAGGGTGGCGAGCATAGAAGCGGCCAGGGTCAGCAGACGCAGGGCGGAAGCAAGCCCGACCAGCAGGGCGGCAGCTCGACCGACAATCCGGGCAACTTCGCCAATGACCGCGAAAAGGCCAGTGAAGCCGGCCGCAAGGGCGGCCAATCCTGACAACTTCGAGCACTGAAAACCAAGCGACGTCAACAAGACGTCCGGCCTCGTATTTCTTGAAATCAGCGGCATGTGTCTCACCGCGCGCACTTCTCAAGCCGTTCTATCCGACAGCTTTCAAAGATTGCTTGGCTGCCTTCTGCCGAAGCTGATCCATGCGGCATTGCAATGGCTTCTTGTCGGGGCGCCAGCGCACGAGCTTCGTGCCGTGACGAAACCGACCACCCGAGACGTGGTCGAATGTCACTTCGACGACATAGGTCGGACGTACGGCTGTCCATTCAGCAGATCGCTTCGTTGACCCCCGGCTTGGAGCGCCGGGTGTATTGCCGGTGAAGCTCTGCGAGATAACGATTTTCTCCAGCCGGTCGGTGAGAGCCAGTCGATCGGACGATCGGATGCCGGACGTAAATCCGACATGATGCAGCAGTCCGTCCTTGTTGTAGAGACCAAGCAACAATGAGCCGACCACCTTGCGATTGCCCAGCTTCTTCTTTTCGGCGTAACGAAATCCGCCGACGACGCAATCGGCCGACCGAAGAAGCTTGATCTTCTGCATGCCGTCTCGGGTACCGCCTCGATAGGGCAGATCGAGGCGCTTTGCGACGACGCCGTTATGATCCTCGTTCACGGAATTGAGCCAAGCCTCGGCGTCTGCGATGTTGCGGCTTGCCGGCGACAGCCGAAAGACGCCGCCGACCTCGAAAGCTTGCCGCGACAGTCTTTCAAGGGCGGCACGGCGTTTCATAAGTGGCAGCTCGAAAAGGTCTCTCTTGCCAGATCGCAACAAGTCAAAGACGATAAAGATCGCGGGCATCTCCGCGGCGAGGCGCTTGATCCGGCTCGCCGCCGGATGGATGCGCTGAAGCAAGGCGTCGAATGAATAGCCGCCGTCCCGTTCAACGATCAGTTCACCGTCCAGAGTAAGCGCGTTCGGCGACAATGTGGTCGCTGCTGAAGCAATTTCTGGGAAATAACGAACAAGGTCGCGGCCGCTCTTCGATTGCATGCTGATCTGGCTGCCATCGCGGATCAAAAGACAGCGGAAGCCATCCCACTTCGGCTCATATTGCCATTGCGCCCCGCGCGGCAATTGGGCGGCGGATTCGGCTTCCATGAGTTGCATGCGAGGTTCAAGCCTCCGGGGTGTTGTAGGACGAGGGACGGCACTCAACTGGCCTCGTGTCTCGTGTCCTGCGGCGCCGCCGAGCCTAAGGGACCATGAGTTCTCGAACCGTCATCCGGACGGCGATCGAGAGACTTCTCGAGCTTTTGTGCTGCCCGAAAGTCTTCGAGGTGCTGGATATTCGGGCCAAGAGCGGCCTCTTTCTTGAGAAGATTATGAATTCGTCCCGCCACAAGCTGCAGATGTCTTATCCTGGCCCTGCGGCATCGATCTCGCCTTGCAAAGAGCTCGGACGGTGTAGGCCCGGAAATAGTCAAAAGCGTCTGACATGTCGGTAGAACGCCGACGACAGTCTTTTGTTCTTTCGGTAAGCGGTTGGTGGCAAAAACAAAGATTGTTGCAAGCGCTGGTCGGTCGCGATCTGGCTTCGAGACAGTACCTTTTAGGCAGCTTCCTTCGCACCGATGGTGTCGGCCATCCGGGCTCCTCTCGTGCCAAGGGGCTTCGGCGCACCCGTCGTGGTGTCCCGCGCCGTCTGGTGCTCCATCTCAGCGTTGAGCTCCGCGCCGAGCAGGATAACGATCGCGGAAATCCAGAGCCAGGTCATGAAGCCGATCACGGCGAGCGATCCATAGGTCTGGTTGAACGTGCCGAAATTGGCCGCATACCAGGAGAACAGGCCGGAGGCCGCGAGCCAGAGCAACGTGGCTGCCGAGCTGCCCCAAGTGATCCAGTGCCAGCGCGGCGCTTCGCGGCTGGGTCCAAAGCGGTAGACGGGCGAAAGGCCACGGTGATCGCGACGAACATCGCAGGCCAACGAGCGATCCGGATCAGAAGGTCGACGAAGCTCGACAGGTAGAGATAGTTGAGCACGACCGGTACTGCGACGACGGCGGCAAGCGCCGACAGCACGAACACGATCCCGGCCACCGTGAAGGAAAGAGAGATGGCGTTCAGCTTGAAGAAGCCGCGCTTTTCCTGTTCGCCGTACACGATGTTCAGTGTGTCAAAAAGGGCCTTCATCGCAGCGTTGGCGCTCCAGAGAGAGATGACCAGTCCTACGGCGAATGTCAGTCCGAGAGTGCGGTCCCCTTTCGAGCTCACGCGGGTGAGCTGCTCGCGCGCCACGTCGATGGCGCCGCCTGGCACGAAGCTCGCGATGTCGTCCAGATGCTTCGCGATGCTGCTGGGATCGGTGAAGATCCCGTAGATGGCGACGAGGGCGGCCAGCGCCGGGAAGATCGCCAGGATGCTGTAGTAGGTCATGCCAGCCGCCAAAGCCAGGATGCGGTGGTCGCCGATGTTGGCATAGACCCGCCATAAGATGTCCTTCCATCCTTTCGCGGGGATTTCGGCGGGCGTTGTGGCCTGACGTCCGCGGTCCTCTCCTTCTACCGCGAGGCCCGCCGGAGAGGTATCCCGCTTCGCGTCGGATAGCGGAGGAAGATCCTCGGACGGCTTCCGTCGATCATCCTTTTGGTTGGTTGGTACCAAGCGCTCGATCAGAAATGCGGTCGCCATCAGCCCGAGCGCCGTAGCGATGCTCAAGCCATAGAGGCCGGTTCGCGAGCGGCGCCCTATCTTCTTGTCGTCCATCTCTCCTCCGCCCGCGAGGGCCGCTCACGTGCTGATCACGGCCTCCTCTATGAGCGCGCTTACGCGGCTTTCTGGTTGACGCTCCGCAGCGCCATTGTGTTGAGCTTCTGGTCGGTCGCCTTTTCCTCATCGAGGTTCTGCTGCAGGACCG
Organism: Bradyrhizobium sp. UFLA05-89; assembly: GCF_059803475.1. Lineage (NCBI taxonomy): Bacteria > Pseudomonadati > Pseudomonadota > Alphaproteobacteria > Hyphomicrobiales > Nitrobacteraceae > Bradyrhizobium > Bradyrhizobium sp. UFLA05-89. The sequence continues at coordinate 25,678 of NZ_JBANBA010000087.1, forward strand.
AGGCGCAGTCGTCGCGGCCGAGCATTTTCGCCCAGGCGATCAGAGTGCCGTAACGTGTAATCTCGTAGTGTTCAACGGCCTGGGCGGCGGCGATGAGCGCCGCGTCGCGGACCTGCTTGTCGTCGAGGTCACCGGCGACATCGCTCGCTTCCTCCAAGATGCCGTCGATCGCCGGGCAGTCGACTCCTTGGATTTCCACGCCGTGCATCTGGAAGACCTTTTCGAGCCGCGTTATCTGGCCCTTGGTCTCGGAGAGGTGGGTCTGGAAGCCGTTCTTGAGGCCGGGGTCGCTCGCCTTCTCAATCATGTCGGGCAGATTTTTTCGATCTGCTGCTCGGCATAGTAAATGTCCTTGAGTGTGTGCACAAATAGGTCGTTAAGCGTTTTGATGTCCTGTGAAGAAGCCCATGGTGTCCTCCTGCGTTGGGGTCGCCCTGCAAACCGCTGGCGCCGAGGACTGTTCCTAAGCGTCACAGCGTGACGATTTCCTGGGCGCGGACGACGATTTCCTCCTGCCCGAGCTCGGTCTCCAGCCTCTCACGCAGAGCGCGCCGGTAGTCGGTGAGAAGGTGGTCCGCCATAACTTCGACGATCGCAATACTGTCGCGCTCAGTGCCGCCGCCGCGCTGCCACAGGTCTTGCCCCGGCGTGCGGACGAAGCTGGTGGTCTCACCGAGCGTGTCGGTGAGCTCTTTGAGAAGATGCTCAACCCATTCCTGCGGTACCCTTTCGCCGCGGCCCGTCCCCTTGGGCAGTAGGATCTGCACGAGATAGGAGGCGGTCATGCCAGAGGTCTTGTGGCGCTGCCGGGCCAGGCGGCGAGAAGAGTTTCCGTCGTCACGCACTCGACCTGCTGCCCGAACCTGTTCATGTAGATGTTCATCATGGAGTCGTGGGTCTCGTCGGCGGAACTGCAAAGTGCATCGGTCACGAGAATGACCCGGAAGCCCAATCGACCGCGCCCAGTACCGTGGCCAGGACGCAGACGTCCGTCTCGCCGCCGGTGACGATAATGGTATCGACAGACGCGGTTCGCAGAAGGGCGTGTAGATCGCTCCCGGTCCAGGGCGAATAGACGTGCTTGTCGTAGGTGCGGGCTGGCGGAACGAAGCGGGCAAGCTCCGGCACCAGATCGATCATGTCCGGTCATTGATGGTCATCGAGCTCCAGCGCTCGTAGTAGCGTCGCCACATCCCGGAACCCTCACCGGGATTTTTCGCCGGGATGAAACGGGTGAAGGTCGTGCGTTCGGCATGTGCCGCCGTGATCTCGACGATGTTCGGCAAAACGCGCGAGAGCCATGGCATCTTCCATTTCGTCCGCTCAGCGAACATGCGCTGCATGTCGACGCAGATATGGATCGCACTGGCGCTGGGAGGCCCGTAGCTCAGCTCACCGTCTTTCGACATGGCTCCCTCCTCGAGCGACTGCCTCAATCGAGGGACGCGGTTGTCGTTCCTGCGTCGGCGAGAAGTCGCGGACCTTGCAACCGAGAACGATGCCGGCGAGCGTGGCGCGGACGAGGTTCGAGCCTACGACGACCCAATCTCCCTGCATGACGCCGTAGACGATCCAGAGCGAAAGACCAAGCGTCAGCGCGGCCAGCATGCTCAGCGACAGGTCCGCCGTGGATCCGCGAGGCCAGGCCTTCCGGACCTGGGGCACGTAAGACAGCGAGGCCAGGAACGCGGCGACACCGCCGATGTAAGGGGCTAGGCTAGACACGGGGCGAAAACGACAGGCGAACGCCCGCCGTTCCTATTCTAGCCAGCCCGCTTGAGGACCTCGACTTTGGCGCTCTCGATGTCCTCGTCCGGACCCTCCTCGATGCCAGCGATCTGGTTCCGCGCATTCTTGGTGGCGAGGATCAGCTCGTCCAGCTTGACCTGCAGCGCCAGCGTGTCGCGGTTCTGCGTTGCCTGGATGAGGAACACCATCAGGAAGGTCACGATGGTCGTGCCCGTGTTGATCACCAGCTGCCAAGTGTCGCTGAAGCCGAAGAGGGGACCTGTCACGGCCCAAACGACCACGACGGCGACGGCAAGCAGAAAAGTCGCCGGCCGGCCCGAAACGCGCGAGGTCGCGACGGCCAGGCGGGCGAACCAGCCGCCCTTGGATGGCGAAGTCGACGAAGCATTCCCGACTGGCAGGTTGGCGCGCATTTTCTTTGCTCTCCTTGAAGCTATTTTGGCTCGACCTTGAGCTTGGGATCGCTTGGAAGAACCTTCGCACCGGCCTGGGCGGCAGCTTGCTCGGTCGTGACGCCGGAATCGGCGGGGACTGCGCCGGAGTCCTTTCCGCCAATCAGCATGTAGCTGGTGGCGAGACTTGCCGCAATCACGGCCCGCTCGCTATCAGCCAACGCGAGTTTCGCTTCTTTCGCACGATCCCTCCGAACGCATTTCCAATGCCGGTCCGCGGCAGGGGTTCCTGGGGAATGAACTTGGCTTCTGCTGGAACGTTGTGATGGCAACTGCAACTCGAACGAGGCACTGCGGGCACCCAGGAATGCCGCTGCGGACGAGGTGATGGCCCACTGTGAAGCCGACAAAGACAGACGTTAAGATTGCGCGGACAGTGGCGCGCAACACGACCCATCGCGCGGAGACCGTATCACGCGGGCTGACGTGGGAGCGGACGAGAAGATTCTGTTGGCCTTGGCGGTCGCCGGCTGGGTCGCGTCACGGGGCAGATCGGAGGGGCTGGAGCGCGCCGGCAATCATGCACTCCTCGTCACGGTCGTAGCCTCCCTGCTGCCGCACGGCCTTAAGTCGGTGTTCGATCAGACCCGCCCGGACCGCAGGACGGTGCTCGGCCACGTGCATGGCGTCTCGTTCTCTGGCCAACGCGAAGACGCTTTCCCGTCGGGGCATGCCCTGCACATGGGCGCACTCGCGTCCGCGGCGGGCACGCTGCCGCTCCAACCGCGACGAGCGATCCGGACGCTGGCTGTCGGCCTTTCCCTGACGCGGATCGTCGTGCTGGCGCACTGGGCGAGCGATGTCATCGCGGGCTTCGCGCTTGGCGCTTTCATCGAACGACTGCTCAGGTTCTGGACGGGCTATCCGATGCGATCGGAAGGAGGAAGATCATGCCAATCCTTGAGGACGTGAAGGAGTATGTGCAGCGCGCGACAGGCTTGGGGCGTCCGGGCAAGGACGAAGCCGCAAGTCTGGTCCGGCCAAGAAAGCCACATACGGTCCGGTTCAAAGACGATGGACTCGTTCCCAATCATCCGCGCTGGCCGTTGGTTATCTACAAAGGCGCCGTCGATGTCGGTGACGGGCACGATCCCGCGGCCGTCATGGAAGACCTCTTCGAGGCCAACGGCTGGGGCGACACGTGGCGCGACGGCATATACGACTATGTTCATTACCACTCGCGGATCCATGAGGTGCTCGGCATCAGCCGCGGCAGGGGCCGCGTGCGCTTCGGTGGCAGCAAGGGCCGGGTATTCACGCTCAAGGCCGGCGATGTCGCGGTCCTGCCGGCCGGGACCGGTCATCAGTGTCTCTCGGCGGACGAAGACTTTCTGGTCATCGGCGCCTATCCCCCGACCGGCACCTACGACGAGTGCACGACGATCGAGGACCGCCCGCGAGCGCTGAAGACGATCCCAAAGGTGCCGGCGCCGCGTAAGGACCCGGTGTACGGTGCGAGCGGCCCGCTTTTGAAGCTTTGGAAGAAACCGAAATGACCGAGTACATGATCCGCTTCCTGGTCGGCGGGGCCGTGGTGTCGGCGTTCGCTATGCTGGGAGACGTGCTGAGACCCAAGAGCTTCGCCGGCCTGTTCGGGGCAGCCCCATCGGTCGCGCTCGCCACGCTCGGCATCGCGATCTACCAGCATGGCGAATCTTATGCAGCATCGCAGAACCTTTCGATGATGGGCGGTACCGTCGCGCTCGCAATCTACAGCATCGTCGTTTGCCAACTGCTGATGCGAGCGCGTATGCGGGCGCTGCCGGCGACGCTGTTATCGATCATAGTCTGGTTGGCGGCCGCTTTCGGACTATGGTGGCTCGCGGGAGGACAGGCATGACGACCCCAATTCGAATTTCGCTGTCATCTCTGCGTGAGAGCCGCTGGTACGAGTACGTGATCCGCTTCGCGCTCGGCGGAGCGGCGACTCTCTTCACCGGTCTCATCAGCAGCCGCTATGGAGCCTCGGTCGGCGGCCTTTTCCTGGCGCTCCCTGCGATCTTTTGCGCCAGTGCGACGCTGATCGAGAAACACGAGATCCGCCGCAAGCGGGCGGCTGAACTTTCCGGCGAGCGGCGAGGACAAGAGGCGGCCGCCCTCGACGCCGCCGGCGCCGCTTTAGGTGCTGTCGGAATGCTGGCATTGCTTTCGTGTTCTGGCTGCTGGTGGAGCGCAGCGTCGGCGGCGCGTTCGTCGGGGCGTCGCTGGCCTGGCTATGCGTCTCGGTGGCGGCCTGGTTTGCACGGCGCAAGTTGCGCTCAGTAGCCACAGACTTGCTTGGCAAGCCATCCGCGCATCGCAGGATCGCGCGGCATCGCTCAGATAGCGACCGGGCAACACGATGACGACGAACTTGCCTCTCTAGGTACGTGCGCTCCTGCGGACTGAGCACTAACGGCGCGATCGGCCGGCCTCTTACACCTGGATTCCCCACAAGCGCTCTCCTCTACAAAGATTCGAGCTATCAACTAATGTGACGAACTTGCGTTCCAGATGACTAGCCCATGCGCCCTATGCGCGGCAATAACCAGCACTATCCTCACGCGTCAGCGCGACGATGTCACAGCGCGGCCTTTGCCCGCGGCATTTAACGCTCGCCATTGGCTCGGCGCGGGCGTAGGGTCGCCGGCATCACCGCACGTTTTCAACGGCTTCGACCGGTGACTGAGGGTCACGTATGCTCAGGCCGAAGGCTTCGCAGGTGCGTTCGATGTCTCGTTTTCGCATTTCGGAATGGATCGTGCCGCCGGTGATAGTTGCACTATCGCATCTGCATCTTGTGCGCGGAGCCGTGGTCCTTAATGGCTGGGGCAAAGACGCGTGCCCTATCTGGTCAGCGGGACCAACGAATACGCAGCTCCAATATCGGCCGCGGCACCGCGATGGTCGCGCTGCGCCTCGCACGAAAACTGCTGCGCGAAGGCTGCATGGACGTCAGGGTCTGTACCCCACGTGGACGGGTGCTGCAGCCGGATGAATTCGACGAACTTGAGAGCGACATGGCGAAGGGCCAGCAACGCAGCAATCGCGAAGCCAAGAAGCCGAAGAAGGAAAAAGCCAAGGTGATCGCCGCGGCGCCGAGCCGCAAGGAAGCCGCCTGGCAGCCGGATTTCGGACCTGCAAAGAAGAAGTAGCAAGGAGACGAGGCTAGCAGGCAGAGCGAGGCTCTGTGGACGTCTGAATCGACCTCTCACCAGGCGTTATCCGATTGGCGGCTGGGCCGCTCAGTCGATCCATCAAGCAGTCCTGGTCGAAGCAGCTCTGGACCTGGTGCGCGGGGTTGGTCGCGACAGCTTTCGCGTTTGAAACCAACCGGCCTTAGACGCATTTAGCCCGTGAGGGAGGCGTCTCGCCACGGGAGAGCGATTGGAATGGCGCGATCTTTCAAGAGAGGCGCCTATCTCATCCGTCTTGACAGACGACCGGACCAATAGGCTTTGGGTTGCCGCGGGATCCTCTCCCGAGGATACGGTGGGCCTGGTTCTAAACGCCATTCCGGAGGGCTGGTCCGCCTCGCCGGCACTGGAACAGTTGGCCTCCGCCGAGATCGACGGACTCAATCTCAAACAGGGCGAAGTGCACGAGATCACCCACACGATCCGCGTGTGTTGACGGCTAATTTTGAGCCAGTTGATACTGTTGGGTCGGTTGTACCGCCCCATCAAATAAAAGGCTGGCGCGCCGGGAAATAAGAGCGCAGGCTCACCACATCACCGGCCGTGGCACTGTCCCGTAGGCGTCGGTGGCTGAGAGACCGATTGTGCTCCCGCCTGCAAGGCAGAGGAGCACGCCGTGTCGATCTATTCGTATGATCACCAAATCCTTGCACGTTCCAGGGAAGTCATTCGCGAATCGCTCGAGCTGCTCAGATGGAGCGAGGCGTGCGTTCGGCAGCATAGAAACAATCACATAGGTGAAAGCGTGGAGCTGGAAAATGGCACACACTTCGCTGATGCAGCGGACCACGAACGATCTTCTGACGAGAGCGGAAGAAGCCATCGCGGAGGCGAAGGCTCTTCGCCATGAGCGCGAACGCATCTTGGCTACGGCAAGAATATGGACGCGCGCTCCTCAGATCGCCTTGCGGCAGCTCCAAACTGAAGCTTATGGAGAAGGTGGCTTCACGATCGGTCCCACAATCAGGCGGTAGCTTGGGACCCAAGCACTGTTCCAGCTTTCCAATGTGTCGCCGCAATAAACGCACTCGAAGCTATTCACTTCCCGTGTTGGCGCCATTGACTCGGTGCGACGGTAGACGGCGCCGCATTTGCAATTCCGATGCTGTTCTTTCATTCAGCGGACGTACGCCGATTTGTGCCTAGCGCCTATCTCGACAATGGTAGATAATGCAAGCTCCAAGACGGATTGCAGCATGGACCATAGGATGGTCACGGCGCACTTGGAAATGGCCCGTTCGCCCGGCAACGTGAAATCGTCGCCAAGATCAAGAAGCGCGGCGGCGACTCATCCTATGCAGAGATGCTGCTTCGACGACAGATTGTGCGTGAATGAGCGTCACCGGACTGCGGGGTGCCATCACGACTAAAGGCTGGATTGGCTCATGAGCGAGGTCCCGATCACAGGGTCGGGGCCGCGGCCCAATAGGCGTGGTGCCTGCACGGCATGCGGCGACCGGCCACGCGTCCCGACCTGCGGGAAGGCAGCGAGAACAGCTCAAATTGCGTGCACGGCTCGCGCCGAAATCCTGGCCGAGTATGACAGGAACCCTGGTTGACCCTACTGCCGAGTCGGATAGGATTGTGGCCCCAGAGAATGGAAAGAAGGCGACGGTCGCGCTTCGCATGCGCTGGTTCCGGGATCATGTCAGACAAGGCTCATGGCTCGCGCTCCTTGCGATTGCCATTAACTTTGCGCTGGCCTTTGGTCACGTTCACGCCATTGGCGGCCCGGGCTCAGGTCCAATCCAAGTTGCCCTCGCCGCGTCAAGCACGCCGGACAATAGCGATCAGACGCCAAACCATCCTGCTGACGGTGTAGACTATCTCTGTCCGATCTGCATCGCCACCGCGGCGATGGGGAACGCCCTGGCTGCGACACCACCTGCGCTACCCGTTAGCTTTGCCGACGTGTCGATCGACCGCCCGATCGAGCATGAGTACGCAATCCCTCAGCCGCCACGCGCGGCCTTTCAGTCCCGCGGACCACCGATTTCCTGACGCCGCTGCCTCGCTCGCGTAGCGCAGTACCAAAAGTGCTGTCGCCATCGGCCGAGGTTCCGTCGCTCGCCACACGGCTTGTGTCGCCCTTTTGGCCCCTAGCGTGTGAATCATCTCAGTCAGGAATCTTCATGTATTCCGCCTGTTTGCGCATCCCGCAGCTCCTATCCGCGTCCACACTTGTGCTGGTTGCAGTGTCATATGCGCCTGCGCTCGCGCAAGCCGGCGCCGCCTCGCCGACGCCGCAGCCATCCACTTCCCCTTCCGTGCCCGAAACGCCGGCTCCGACCCAGCCCTCACCGCAGCAAAGCCCCCCGGCTGCGGAACAGCCCCCGCCGCCTCCGCCTCAAGCGCAGGGCGGCAACGTCCTGCCCGAGACGCGCGTCGTGGCGCCGGCAGAGCGGCCGCGGCCGCGCACGAAGCCTCCGCGCGACGTGGCGACCAATCGGCCTCCCGCATCGACTCCGCCCACACAGCAGCAGGTCGTCGCGCAGCAGAACCAGAAGTTCGACGCGGCCCGGCAAAACATTTTCCCGCCGATCGGGGCCGGCTCCTACCAACTGAACCAGCAGGCCATCGAATCCCTGCCGCAGGGTAACAACACCACACTGGACAAGGCGCTCTTGCAGTTCCCGGGCGTGCACCAGGATTCGGCGGCGAGCGGCGAACTGCATGTACGCAACGAGCATGCCAATCTGCAGTATCGCATCAACGGCATCATGCTGCCTGACGGCGTCGGCGGCTTCGGACAAATCCTCGACACAGGTATTGTCGGCAATATGGCGCTGCTGACGGGCGCGCTGCCGGCGCAATATGGCCTGCGCACGGCCGGCGTGCTGGATATTACGACCAAGGCGGACGCGTTCGACAATTCCGGCAAGGTCAGCGTCTATGGCGGCAGCCACCAGACCATCACGCCGTTCGCCGAATACGGTGTCACGGTGGGACAAACGCAGTATTACGTGTCGGGTCGCTATCTCTACAACAATCTCGGCATCGAGAATCCGACGCCCGCAAATGAGGCCATTCACGACCGCACGCAACAGGAAAAAGGCTTTGCCTACGTCTCGACGGTGCTCGACCCCAACAGCCGCATCACCTACATCGGCGGCATCTCAAACGCGCTGTATCAGATTCCCAACAATCCCGGTCAGCCGTCCAACTTCCAGTTGGGGAACATAACCAGCTTCAATTCAGCACTTCTCAACGAGCGGCAGTCCGAACTCAATCAGTTCAACGTCGTGGCCTACCAGCACTCGGCCGAAGGAATTGACTACCAGCTTTCCTACTTCAACCGCTACAGCCAGCTCCACTTCTGGCCCGACCCGATCGGTGACCTGCTCATCAACGGCATTTCATCGGGCGTGTATCGTCAGAGCTACGTCAATGGCATCCAGGAAGACACAGCCTGGCGCATCGCCGACGCGCATACGCTGCGGTTCGGGTTCACCACCAGCGCCGAGCGGTCCCTGGTCACCGGCATCAACACCACATTCCCGGCCGATCCGGTGAACGGTGGTCAGGCGTTCGACCCGACCACGGGCGCACCGCTTCCACCCGTCACGATCTACGATTCCTCAAGCAAGCTCGGTTGGCTGTTCGGCGCCTATGTGCAGGACGAATGGAAGATCACCAACAATCTGACCCTGAACGCCGGCTTGCGCTTCGACCAGATGTGGCAATATGTCGACGCCAATCAGTTCAGCCCACGCATCAGCCTGACCTGGGTGCCTCAGGACGGCACCATCGTCCATGCCGGCTACGCGCGAACCTTCACGCCGCCGCAGCAGGTGATCGCGGCGCCGACCAACATTGCGCTGTTCCAGGGCACGGTGGCTGCGCCCGCGGTCACCCTGAGCGATCCGGTGCTGCCGGAACGGGCCAATATTTTCGATGCCGGCGTGGTTCAGAAGATCTGGCCGATTCCCGGCCTCGAAGTCGGCCTCGACGGCTACGTCAAGCTGGCGCGTGATCTGCTCGATGACGGGCAGTTCGGCCAAGCCTATGTGCTCAGCGGCTTCAACTATGCGAAGGCGAACAATATCGGCCTCGAATTCAAGGCGAGCTATACCAATGGCAATCTCAAGCTCTACGGCAATGTGGCCTGGGCGCGCCAGCTCGGCACCAATGTCGTCTCGAACCAGTTCCTGTTCGATCCGGACGAACTGGCCTACATCGCGACCCACTACATCTTCACCGACCATAGCCAGTGGGTGACGGCTTCGGCCGGTGCCTCCTATCAATGGTACGACACGAAGTTTACCGCATCGATGATCTATGGCAGCGGACTTCGTTCCGCCTTCGCCAATACCGATCACGTGCCGTCCTACACCCAGGTCAATGTCGGCATGTCGCACGATTTCTATCTCGTCGCGCCGAACAAACCGACCACGGTGCGGTTCGACGTCGTGAACCTTTTCGACAAGATCTACGAAATCAGGGACGGGTCCGGCATCGGCGTGTTCGCGCCGCAATTCGGACCGCGGCGCGGTTTCTTCCTCGGCATCTCACAGAAGATATGAGCGGGAGCAGGGGTGATTCAAAAGGACAACAGAAAAGAGAACCATATGCCTGATCGCAAATCACGGGTGAAGTCTGGAAATTTCGCCCGCATCGTCACGCTGACCATCGCGAGCCTTGCACCGTTCGCGATGTCGACGGCTGCACTGGCGCAGGCGGACACCTCAAATCCGCTGCTGCCCCGGAATCTCTCGCCCTGGGGCATGTTCCTCAATGCCGACATCATCGTGAAGGCGGTGATGATCGGGCTCGCGTTTGCGTCGCTCGTGACCTGGACCGTCTGGCTTGCCAAAACGATTGAGCTGGCGGGCGCGCGGCGGCGGGCCCGCCGCCGCACCAGGCTGTTGGAAAGCGGCGGCAGCCTCGTGGAGGCGGTCCGCGCCTGCCGTAACGACAGGGACGCCGTCGCCCAGCTCATCCTCACCACCGCGCGCGAGGCCGAACTGTCCGACGGCATCGTCGACGACGCGTTCAAGGAGCGCGTCGCCTTGCGGCTGGAGCGCGTGCAGGCGGCGATGACACGGCAGATCTCGCGCGGCACGGGCCTGCTCGCCACGATCGGCGCGACGGCGCCGTTCGTCGGCCTGTTCGGCACGGTGTGGGGCATTATGAACTCCTTCATCGGCATTTCAGAATCCCACACCACGAATCTCGCGGTGGTGGCGCCGGGTATCGCCGAAGCACTACTCGCAACCGCCATGGGACTGGTCGCCGCGATCCCCGCCGTCGTGATCTACAACCACCTGGTGCGGGTCATCGGCGGCTACCGCACCCTATTGGATGACGCCTCGGCGCAGCTCCTGTTGATGATCAGCCGCGGACAGCACGGCCGCGCCGCGATGCTGTCACGGGCCGCGGAGTGACAGCATGGCCATACGTCTTGGACAACGTTCGGGCAGCGACGATCTCGAAATCCAGCACGAAATCAACGTCACGCCGTTCATCGACGTCATCCTCGTGCTCTTGATCATCTTCATGGTGGCGGCACCGCTTGCTACTGTCGACATCGGAGTCAACCTGCCCGCCAGTACCGCGCCGGAGCAGCCGCGGCCGGACAAGCCCGTTTTCGTGACCATCAAGCCGGACGAGACCATTGCGGTTGGCGAGACCTTGGTGCCGCGCGCGGAGCTTTCGGCCGCGCTCGATTCCGCCACCAACAATCATAAGGACGAATCGATTTTCGTCCGCGGAGACAAGACCCTCAGCTATGGCGCGCTCATGGAGGTGATGAACAGCCTGCGCGACGCCGGATATCTCAAGCTCGCTTTGGTCGGTCTGGAAACGCCGGCAGCTAAGCCATGAACGCGTTTGCACTGCATCTGCCAGAACGGCGCGGACTTTCCCGCTGGACATTTGCCGGCGTGACGATCCTGATGGCGCACGCGGCGATCGTGGCCACGGTTGCGTTTTGGTATGCCCGCAGGCCGGTCGAACCGAACATCCTGCCCGCCATCGCAGTGACACTGGCGCCGGTCGAAAGCAGTTCGCCCGAGATCCAAAACCAGGACATCGCCGTCGGGCCAACCATGCAGCAGGCCGAGGCCGCGCCACCGGAACCGCCCAAGGTCGAGGAGAAGCAGGAAGAGCCGGTGGTGCAGCCACCGCCGCCAGCACAAGACGCGGAAGTCACGCTGCCAAAGGTCGAGAAGGAGGTGGACGAACCGAAGCCGCTGCCTCAACCGCCCGCGCTGGAAACCCGCGCGCCGCCAAAGAGCGAGCATATCGGACAGTTCACCGAAGCAGGCTCAAACGCCTATAACGCGCTGGTGTTCGGCCATCTGCAAAAGTTCAAGCGCTACCCGTCGGCCGCGCGCGGCAAGTCAGGCACGGTCATCGTAAGATTTATGTTGAACCGCGCAGGCGATGTGATCGCCAGCACTGTTACGAAGTCGTCCGGCAACGATGTACTCGATCGCGAGGCGATCGAGATTCTTCGACGCGCGAGTCCCTTCCCGGCATTCCCTGCGGCCAAGCCGGGCGCGCAGGATACTTACATCGCGCCGGTGAATTTCGCCCGGTCCAGTTGAAGGCGCCGGCGCCTTGTCGCACTTGACGGAAGTGTCGAATGACAGTCCGGACCTTGTTGCTGGCTCTTTGCCTTCTGATTTGCAGTGAACTGCCCGCTGTTTCCAAAGGCAGTGCCGCAAATAAAGAGGATCCTTGGGATGCTCGTCATATAGGCAATTTGCCCGCTGAGGTCAGACAATACATCACTGGAATCTGCAAAGGACCGGCCCGCGCCCAGCATGACTTCGCAACCTACTCACCGCACGAAAAGCGCTGGCGAATAAACCTTGAGTACCTTCAATGCAACGGCCTTGGCGAATACCGTCGAGGAAACCAATGTCTGGACGTGGATTTCGTTGAAATGGGCTCGCACTTTCGTGTTGCCTCGAAACAGTACAGAGATTGCGGCTACTAAAAGCCCGCGAAGACAAATGTTCTCGGCGGCGTTCCGTTCCGACCAGAGCGGCAACAATGCTTTTAAGGGTAAGGTTAGCATGCCGACTGTGGAGGCGATCCGTTGCGGTCAGGATTGAGCTTTCTCAAGATGGTTGGTCTCAGCGTCACAATGGCCGCGGGGCTGGCAGGATCCTTTGCAGCGGAGCAAACGTCAGAAGTTCCGGCCTGGCTGCGAGGCCATATTGGCGAAGGCGACGGGCAGATCGCGCAAGTGGTCCTACAGAGGGCGCGCGCCCCCTATCTGAGAAGGGTGAACGAAGGCGTCGTTAAAATCCCTGCTATTTTGCCATGGACGCGACGCGCCCCAACGATTTAGGCAATGGCAGATTGGGCACCCGGTTTTACGTTATTTGCGAAGCCGACCGGTCTTTTCGTGCGATTTCCGCAGGGCACGGCAGCGGTCGCAATTTGAAGGGTGTTGCTGATTTCGCAAATGGCAGAGAGTGCGCGAAGAATTTTGGCAATGCCATGGATTCGTACCTGACGACCGGCGGCGCCTACGTGACAGGTGAGACAAAAACGTCGTTCAAAGGCTACTATCGTGTGTCGACGAAACAAGATGCGGCCTTGACGCGCTCGTTTGTTCAGTTCGATGGCGAAGACGAGACCGCCAACGCCAGACCGCGCGCCATCGGTGGACATGCGGCCGTCACACTGAAGGACATATGTCTTCGAAAGGATCCACGTAGTCCATATGCGAACCACAACGGTTACGTTCCATTTGGGACTCTGGTGGACTACGCCGGGGGTCGCAGGGATGGCTGCACCAGTTGGTCGCCGTCTGACGCCCAGCAAATCGTTCCGCTGTTGAAGGACGATCCAACGACGGTCTACATTTATCCGGGATCCCACGACATCGAGGCGGTCGCGCAAGCCGCTGCAACTCGCCAGTCGCTGTCGCGAGCGGGGCTGTATTGGAACGCCTTCTGCTTGAAGCAGATCGGCACTCCGAAATTCTGGCCGAAAGAGGTTCTCGAACCGATCCTCGCTCGATACCACAAGGATCCCGAGCTGCCCGCACGGTCGCCTCCGGTTTGCAAGCCGTGAACTTGTTTCCTCGTTTCTCCAGTGGCTTATCGAATTCCGCAACGGGTCACGAGCGTCGTCCTCAGCAATGGACGGCTGCCCGTCAACTTCCGCTATGCTTTGTTAGCGACCGAGATCGTGCGACGGTGCAATATGTTGCGAAGGGCCAAAGGACTTGTATGGGGCGACTGGTGTCAAGGCTGTTCGTTATTGGCCATCTCCTTGTTCGGCCGGGCTGCGACATCTCCTCGTCCCGACCAGCTTTTTGCTAGGCTGCTGCGCGGAGCGGCGGTCAAGGATGACCGAAGGCCATAGCGGAGCGACTTGCCCTTGACGGCCGCGAACTTAGCGGCAGACTTGCGCGGTCGGGTTGGCAGCTGAGACGATACCGGGGGGAGCTCGCCATCGTGCGCGCAGATCGCGCGCCACGAGCTTGTATTCGGCCGACCCGAGAGGGTCGCAACCATGATGCAGTCATGCGCATCGGCGGCGAAGCTCCGAGACGGCGGGCCCATTCTAAACCGCGGTACAAGGACCATAGTCCAACATCGGGTTGCCGCCACCTCGGTTCATCAGCTGCAACTTGGCGTCGATAAGACGCTAGGGCCGCAGCAACCAATTTCCCTATGCGGCGGGGCGCAGCAGCAGACCTGCCGGCGTCTCGCCGGTTGTCACGAGCCGCCAGAGCGCAATGAGGAGCTTGCGCGCGAGCGCCACGATCATCGTCTTGCGCGTGCCGCCGCGGGCATCGGAAGTTCGCTTCCGATACCACGCGGTCAGCGCGCTGGCCTTCTGGTGCACCAGATGACCCCAGGCGAGCTCGATCATTCCGCGGCGCACGCGGGCATTGCCCGCTTTGGCAAGTCCTCGCTCGCGTCGTCTTTTGCCGCTTTCGTCAGGGGCACCGGTGAGGCCGGCATAGCGCGCGAGGGCTTTACGATCCCGGATGTTGCGCGAGAACACCTCCTGCACGAGCATGTCCGCGGTCTCAATGCCGACGCCAACGACGCGTGCGAGCAGCCGTACCATCGCATGGCGTTGCTCGTTGGGCGCTCCCGCCAAGCACTTGGCACGGGTTGTCTCGATTTCCTTGATCTGTTGCTTGACGAAGCGAAGGCGGTCCATGTCGCGCCGCAGTTCGGCCAGTGTGTTCGCCGGAACGGCCGCACCCTCCGGCGTGCGTAAGGCCTCCAGCCGGCTCGATGCCTGGGCGAGATTGGGCCGGAAGTCGCGAATGCCGAGGCGGGCGAGATTAGCCCTCACGCGATTGATGATGCGTGTGCGCTCCCCGACCAAGCTCTGGCGCTCGCGGCCCGGCCGTTTCGTATCCTCGTCTGCGAGAGTGCGGATCGCCGCCATGCTGCAATGCTTCGGTTCGCCGCGCAGCCAACCGAGAAAGGCGCGTTTGAGCAGCTCAGTGTCGAGCCGATCTGTCTTCGCCCGCCGGTGCTCACGCGACACCGGGACGCTCGACGGGTGGATCACGTAGGCCTCGATCTGTCGCGCTCGCAGCCAGCGTGCTAACCAGAAGCCATCGCGGTCGGCCTCATAGGCGACGACGATCCGTTTGATCGCGCGTTCAGCCTGCACCGCTTCCTTCCGCCAGCGATGCAGAATCTGCAGGAGCGCATCAGGGTCCGGGCTGAGCTTCTTCAACGGATTGCGTTCAAGTCCCGGCACAATACCGGCCACCAGCCAACTCGACTGGCCCATCTCGATCACGGCGATCACTGTTGCGTCTTGCTCAAGGGTGATAAGGCATCTGCTCAGGTCGTTCTGCTTCGCCATGGGACGCTCCATCGCTTTGTTGCCGCGACGATGGTGCCATTGTCTCGCCGCGCAGCCCATAGCATCTAAACCGCTCGCGCGGTAGGGCGGCCGGGCTGGCGACACAGCCAAGAGGATAGCGCCACGGGGCGTCCTGTCTTGAGATGAGGGGTTCGCAACCTTCACTCAAAACAGGAGCATCCCCGTGACCGACGAGGCAATGAGCCCGTTGCGTCGGCGCATGATCGAAGACATGACGATCCGCAAGCTCGCGCCCAAGACCCAACACGACTACGTGCAAAGGGTCAAGAACTTCGCCGCGTTTCTCGGGCGATCGCCGGATACGGCGAGCTTCGAGGACGTGCGCCGCTACAAGCTGCATCTGGCGGCGAGCGGGGTCGGCGTGCCGACCATCAACCAGACTGTCTCCACGTTGCGGTTCTTCTTCCGGATCACGCTGAAGCGCCACGAGATCGTGGAGCATACCCATGTCATTCACGAGTCGCGCAAGCTGCCGGTGGTGCTCAGCATCGAGGAAGTGAACCTCCTCCGAATTGATGGACACCTGTAGTAGGCTCGAAGAGCCAGGAGGTGTCGGATGGAAGGACGTCAACGT